>CBJMBI010000176.1:0-7518 GCA_966427955.1 uncultured Ktedonobacterales bacterium | reverse complement strand
CGATGCAACGTGATGCTCTGTGGATCAACAATCACATAGGCCTCATTCCCGATGTCAGGAACAGACCTAGTCATCGAGTGTTCTCTCAGAGTAGCCACAATCTCAATCTTTCTCTCATGAAGAGACAATTGAATAATACCCATGGTATTGCTCTCATATCCAACAAGCTGTCCACAGAAGAAGTTTGTCCCTACCAACTCAGCCACGTATGCCGAGCGAGGTGCGACACGTAGCTCATGCAGATGTCCGTGTTGGATTATCTTGCCATGATCGAGAACAAGGATCTGCTGCCCTAGGAGCAGAGCCTCTAGATATTGGTGGGTAACCATGACAGTGGTAATACCCGTCTCTGCAATAATTCGGCGAAACAGTTGGCGAATTTCACGCCGCGTTTGAACATCCAGAGCTGCCATCGGCTCATCCAACAATAAAAGTTGCGGTTGTAGGGCCAAGGTCCGTGCAATAGCAACACGCTGCTGTTGTCCGCCAGAAAGCTGGGCAGGACGATATCGCTCCAATCCGACCAAATG
Organism: uncultured Ktedonobacterales bacterium; assembly: GCA_966427955.1. GTDB lineage: Bacteria > Chloroflexota > Ktedonobacteria > Ktedonobacterales > Ktedonobacteraceae > DASYAN01. The sequence goes on along the minus strand of CBJMBI010000176.1, from coordinate 6,988 downwards.
CATTTGTTCCAAGACCATGCTAACACGGTGGCGAATAACTTGGCGCGATAGACGCTGTGCATGCAGACCGAAAGCCACATTTTCGAACACGCTTAAATGGGGAAAGAGCGCATAGTCCTGAAAAACATAGCCAAAGGGGCGTTGCTGTGGAGCTATAGTGATATGTCGTTTGCTATCAAAATAGACATGGCCATTAAAGATAACATGTCCTTGTTGTGGATGCAACAAGCCTGCTAGCAGTCGCAAAACCGTAGTCTTACCCGTGCCGCTTTCTCCCAGGAGCACAGTAGTTTTCCCCATCTCTGCACAAAAGTCGAGTGCCAGATGAAAAGTATTCAGATGTGTATTGAGTGAGACATCCAGCATGTAGGTAAGCCAAGTATACCATCAGAGTAAAGTTGAATGGCGAAACGGTAACTTGACGTTTAAAGATTGTTATGATAAAATTTTCAGAGTGTAGTATGGAGTATGGGGCTGACAAACCACCTGCGAGAAGACTGTCTGTTGCAGTGTGACAAGGTCGTCCTGATGGTAACTCATAATAGATAAGCTATTCTCCAAATTATTTAGGGAGGGATCAATGCCGGCCAAGTTTAGTTATGCAACAATCTTGCATGCAGTCGGACAAGTACTAGATCAAGTTGGCGTCAAGAGTATCGCAATTCATGAAGAAGAAGAAGGACTCTTTGTAGAAGGTCTCAATAGTGACGGCCAGTTGCAGGTGCAGATCCATTATACCATTGCTGACCTGTATGACTTAGTGAGTAGAGCCGAAAACCAGGAAGAAGATCTTCCGGCAACGCCGAGCACCGGTCTGTTGCGTCGGTTCCTTGCTGAGCATGATCGTGAACTGGTCGGAGTCTCTCTTTAATATATTATGCATTTGAGCAGAGGGAAAGAACCGGGGGCGCACCTCCGGTTTTCTTCTATCATCAATTTGGGTAGGAGCAAATGATCTGAATCGTACGAGAAATTGAACATATCATATCATTTCATTTACCTGATTAGACTATGCTAGGTTCCGTTACTCAATGCTCTTTTGTATATATCTTGCTCTTTTCTGGCTACAAAATATACCATAGTGGGTACGCAAAGTATCGTACAGGCCTCTCGACTTTGCCAATAAAGTATGATATGCTCATAGCTAAAGGATACACTGCTCGGTAATCCAAGCACCTGAACAATCATAAATCTTGGTCTGTGCGGTTTCTCCTATGAGAGGAGAAGGTTATGTCCGAAGATATTGCTTTATTCATCGATTTTGAGAACATTCGTTATAGTATGCTGAATATTCAGCGACGAGAGCCTGATCCGCAGGAATTGATCGCTGTAGCTCGTCGTTATGGTACTGTAATGGTTGCCCGCGCTTATGCGGATTGGTCACGACAGCCGGAGCCCTTTAAAGGAAGCTTGACCGCAGCTATGATTGACCGTGTCGATTGTCCTGCAAAACAGCGAGATCGCATCCGAATGGGGACAATTCATTATCCTGGGAGTAGTCCTACTGGGTCATTGGGCTCTTCTTATGTAGCTGAACAAGGATCTGGCGTTTCATCTCGATCATGGTCTTCTGGTCTTACTGGAAACTCTGGTCCATTGCCTGCTATCCAGCCTGGTGCAGTCGCTAATGGTTGGTCCCCTGATCATGATCCTGCTCTTCCAATCCAGCAGGAAGTGGATGAACGTTTGACTAGTCTCCTTCCCGAAGAGGAACAACCTACCGAAGAAGGTTACTTATCAGATTATCAACAGCGTGAAGCCTATCGCCAACCCTACCCTTATCAGAGTTCCTTTGCTCAATCTAATCCTAGTAGCCCCCTTGGACAAAGTTATACAGGTTCTTTAGGTTATTCAAGCCCATCTACTCAGCATACTGGGAATACTGGTCATTTGCCTGCCATTAACTCTGGTAATAGTACAATTGTGCAGAGTACTGTTGTTCAGAGCACCGTTGACTTAAACATGCTGATGGATATTATTGAAACCGTCTTTGATCGCCCTACCATCTCTACTTTTGTTTTGATGACAGGCGATAAGGATTTTACACGTATTAGTGCCCGTTTAAAGTTACGTTTGAACAAAACTGTTATTGTTGTTGGTATTCCAGGAACCGTCAGCCGAGATTTAATTAGTAGTGCAAGTCAATTTGTTCCTCTTGTTCTTAATGGAAGTGCTATGACAGGCAATACGGGTTCTCTTCCTGTCGTACAAATGTCGCCGAGTAATCCCCTTGGGTCTGGTACTGGTCCTCTGCCGGCTGTGAATTTTGCCAATACTGCTGCCCAGTTTCAGCAGTCGTATGGTAATGCACCCATTGTAGATGTGCTTGATCCACAATTTTTGCAGTTTCTTGATTATATTGATCGTAACTGGTCATGGCGTACAATTATTGGTGTTTCCAATTTCATTGGCGATTCTGTGAATCCGAAGAACCGTTTTCGGGGACGGCTCACGCGTGAGTCTGCTCGTGAATTGTTAAGTACATGCATTCAACAAAATATTCTGATTGTCCAAACTGATCCCACTGGTGCTGAAGATTTACGCTTGAATCGGATGCATCCAGACGTTGATGAGATTCTTAAACAATTGCGCTAGCTTTGCCCTTTCGTGCATTTTACTGGGCCTGTTGAAAGTTCGATTCCTCGTTTATGAGAAGCTTTTCAGCAGGTTCTGCGTTTTTAGTGCTGTGGCCGCTTTTTGTAGATTGATAAAAGATGCGAAAATAACTTATGCGTTGTCAAAGTGAGAAATTCGTCTTTTGTGGACTCTGGGATTTGACAATCGCGTTGACTAGGGAGACAAAAACAACTGCGTTGGGTAGCATGCGGGAGGGTACAAGATCTAGGTAACTACCGTCATTACCAATCAATGCTACTCCGTTTTCCCTATACTCGCATTCACGTACTTTGTCCCAGAGGAATAGGCGGGTGCCGTTGCTTATGCCCAACTGACTGACAGTAAATTTTCCAAAGGTAACTGGCTCTCCGGCTTCATAGGCGCTCAGTGCACGTGCTCGGATATGTCGAAAGATCTTCCCATAAATCAGATCGCGTGCGGCTACCCCATTTTGCCACTGGTAGTTGATCGTGAGTTTTATGCCATTATCACATATAATCTTTGCACTGTTTCTTCCCTCCCAAAAGGCAGTCACACCGTCCCAATGAACTGCATGGATTCTCTTTGTTCTAGCAATTGCTAGACAGCCATTTGTACAGATAAGGACTGAGCTGAGACCTACTATTGCGTTATAACCGATCCATAGTATTATAAGACCTAAAAATTGTAAAAATAGTCCTATAAGAATGCACGATATATAGCGCATAGATAAATTTTGTGTAAAGAAAAGGGTATTATACAGTGTAACGAGGAAAAAGCTGAGGATGGTAGCGGCATAATTGAGTCTGGCTAGCCATTTATGACCCATGTAACGGACAGTCAGGCCAAACAAAATAGGCACCGATGCTCCAGTAAGTATCCACGGCCACAACCAGTATACATGAGCTTTGATGGTGGTCGATATATCTAGGTAAAGCCCTATTCCTATACCCAGGGTACTCAGTAGCCACATACCAGCCAAATTGACAAAAGGGGAAAAAGTGTTAGTGTAAAACAAATGGGGGGAATGAAATCGGTACTTTCGTATAGGAATACCTAGGCCATATTTTTGCGCAAGATCATGGTCTTTTGAAGAAAAAGAGCGCATAATGAGCAACTTTCCTCAAATAGGGGGCTGAGGTGCAGGGATTCGAACCCCGATTTGCTGATCCAAAGTCAGATGTCCTACCATTGGACGACACCTCAATGTGATCACGGAGAAGTGACAGGAGCATCCCATCCCAGAGTATGGAGAGGGCTTGCCACTTCTGCTTCTCGCAAACGCGCTTGTGTTTTCAATACCTATTAGATGATAAGAGAATAGCACAGATCTTGGGATGTGTCAAGACTGGACCTAGGTGCAGTGTAGTTCCAAGCTGATTATCAAAGACCTTATCTCTTCTTCTTATTAAGAGTGCCGTTGCTAATGAATGATTAGCGGGCGGCAACAGCACTCAGTAAAGCAAAGAGGGCAAAAAGGACAATAAAGACAATGGTCAGATTAAAAACGAGGCGTTCTATGCCACGTCTCGTTTTGAATACTGAGCCTGCACTACTGCCACCAAAGGCGCTACCAAGACCAGCACTGCGTGTCTGCAATAATACAAAAAGGATAACAGCAAGACTGAAGATGATGCCAACGATTCTCAGTGCCGGAAGCCATTGTTGAGCCACGTATTTTCCTCGTCTTTCGTAACTAAGCCATAAGCAACCAGATGAAACAATTTAGGAATTGATTATATCATAGCAAAGCTCTTTAAGTCGAGGTAGGGTACAGAGGCTCTGCCTTCTCTATGAGTATCTTTTGGGCCGCTTTGGGCGGTAGTCGTATGCACGATCCATATGGACCGTGACCACTAGACCTGTGTCACTTAGTCGTGAGCGAATGCGCTCATCTACTCCTTGAATGCCTTTTAGGTTAGCGGTAATGACAGTGGGCATGCCCATATTGTAACGGTAGTTGAGCAGTTGGAAGAGTTTTTCGTTAGCCCAAGACGAACTCTGCTGTGCTCCCAGATCATCGAGGATGAGTACTTCGGCCTCGCGCATTTTAGCAAAGAGCTGGTCATAGACCTCATTAGATGATGGAGCAAATGCTGCTCGCAAGTGATCGAGCAGGTCAGGTACTGGCTCGAAGAGTACAACTGCTCCGTTATCGAGGGCTTGGTTGGCGACTGCCGCGGCCAGATGGGTTTTTCCACAGCCATTGGGGCCAACGAGTAGAAGCCAGCCTTCAGGCTTTTCTGCAAATGCCAATGTTGCTTTGTATGCCTCCTGTACTCCAGGAACACGTGCATTGAATGTCTGGAAATTCTGATTACGAAAGGCATCCAAGTTAGACATTTCACGCAATTGTTGACGTCGTTTGGCCCTCCGCTCGGCCTCTTTGCATTCGCAGGCAATTGCCTTGCCAAAATGAGGATGTCCAAAGGCAACATTGGCACGCAAGTACCCAGCTCCGTGACATTTTGAGCAGGGGGCAGCTTTAGCTGCTGCGATGGCCATTGGTCGTGACTCTGGTAATTGATGAGTTGGTAAAGCGTGACCATACGATGGCTTTGACGGTGTTATTTTTCCGCTACCTCCCCGTTGGAGATCGGGTTGTCTTAAGACGTGCTCGCGTTCCAACCCGGAGATGGTCTTTGGGCTGAGTGGCTGTGTGACGCGTTGGTACTGTCGTATATCTTGTGTGTGGATAGTGGAATATGGGAGCTGTGCCGATGATGTTGGCATTTCTACAGGTGTATGGCTCTCGGTGGTATAGAGGCTGCGCAGATCGCGTGTTGGACGGCCTGTGAGTGCTCTACGTGGTGGCTTTGTTTCCTGCAGCTGTGCTGGATGATGCATCCTGGAATTGGGTAGTACCTCCAGTGATGGTCTTTTGTAAATAGGCTCCGGCTCGTCACTTTCCCAATCGCCGTAGCGTATTCTCTCATGATCAACCTCTTCCTCTTCTGGTTCCCACTCCTCGATAACATCTGCATAGTAATTAGGAGTGGAATCATCGGCGTGATGGTAATGGCCTGTTTTATTTACTGCAGATGGCAGGAGAGGCTGGATCGGCTGGGCAGATTGAAGTAATGAGGCTTCTTGCTGGTCTCGTGAGAGCATACGCTTTGTTGGTGGCTGAGTCTGTCGATATCTCGCTCCTCGATTTTCAGTGCGGTGTAAGGGAGATTTCTGATGATATGTGGTCGATTCTCGATAAGGAGTGCTCTCCTGCGGGTCTGTAGACCAGGAGACTTCTCCTATGTCTTGGGCACGACGATGGTCAGTTGTGACGTGATTTGGCTGTTTAGGGTAAGGGGATTGCTGCCTCAGGTATGTCACCTGTGGAGATTGTGAGGGCTGAGGAGCCCTGGAACTTGGGGAGGAGGTTCCTTGGTATGTTGTATGATTATTGGTGAGTTGACGCCGTGTCGTTACTCTCTCAAGAATGTCACTGAGTGGTTCCATGATTGCTATTGCCTGCCTTCCGTTTCCCAGCGCCTGAGAATGGCGCTAATATAACTCCATTTACGCTTATTGTGCTGTAATGCTTCTCTAAATGCAGCTTCGATCCACTCTTCTGGGTAGTGGTTAACAGCATCTTTGAGATCTTCTGCAATCAGCGGTGTAAGTAATCCAATGTTTTGTTCATAGAGAGCAAAAATATTTGGGCGATCTACCTCAACGTATATATTTTTAACTTTTTCATACCCTCCATGATTAGCATGTATACCTACTCCAACAACCCTTTCCTCTTTTTGATTTTGACACTTGTAATCGTATCTATCGCTGTGTATTAGAAGTTGGCGAGTAGGTATCATTTCGCCTCCTTCTAGTTCTGCAACGATCTTCTGGTTACGTGTCGTATTAAAGAAATACCATGCGATAGGGCTATCTGCGTTCTGCTCTTCGTCGACCATGTGCAGATAGATACGCAAAAGTGTGCCACGTGCGACTGCTTGCTCCAAGCCTTGAAGCACACGTTCTTGTGCCGGGCGTGGGTCTCCTGCTCGTCTGAGACTGCGTAACAAGATTTGGTCTTGTTGCAGCTCACGATCACTAATGCAACGTGGCTGGTTTTGCTTTTTTGCTAGGAGCCAGAAGAGGTGTAATGTCACCTTAAGTTCTGCGTTATCCTGGATCTGAGGCAGGATCTGTGTGAAGAAAACTTCTGGCACAGGTACATAAGGGTTCTTCCCGCTGGGGAAGCCCGCAAACGTGGTCATGGTGATCACCTTCCCCATTATTCATCAGCTGGAGGTGTAACCTCCAGATCGCAGAAGCGCGTCTGGCTAGCTTGGAAATAGAGGCTCACTTCGCCTACTGGTCCGTTGCGATGTTTTGCCACAATAATATCTGCAATATTTTTACGTTCTGTATCGGGATTGTACACGTCTTCTCTGTA
>CBJMBI010000175.1:0-7520 GCA_966427955.1 uncultured Ktedonobacterales bacterium | reverse complement strand
CCAGATAGCTCTTCACGTGCCGTATTGTTCCGATAGGTTGGGTCCAACGCCTCAGCCTTAAGCAGATTCTGGCGACCAGCAACCAAATCACCCTGCCCAAAGTGACTCAATCCAAGGTAGGTATATGCCGACGACTTTATACCATCTTCCTGTCCTATGTTTAAAACGGCGAGCATCTGTACTTCACACTGAGGATAGTCTTGCAAATCATACGCAATGCGACCGATCATATAATGGGCATAGACGTTATGAGGATCAGCCTGAGCAAGTTGGTAGAGCCAACTTAACGATGATACTTCACGGTTCACCCGTAATCTGAGTGGACCGTTCAATGGGTGTGGCATCTCAGCTAAACGCTCTAGTGTCACTTCAAATTCATCTAGTACCCATTGAGCCGTTGGAGCTCGTTGCCGCGCTGCAAGCAATTGCTGATACGATGCAAGAAAATCACTTCGTTGGCGATAGAATGCTGCAAGATATACCTGACTATCTGCTATCGGCTGCTCAGGATGCAAGAAATACCAGGCATGGCCACGCTCGATATGGTATGAAGGCAACTGGTCAAGCGACGGATTAAGTTTGCCTGCCCGGTCCAACCACTTGAGTGCTTTTGCATAGCCTCCTTGAGCCAACAAACGCTGAGCCTGATAGTTGCAAACTATGGCAGCTGGAGCACGTCCCAGCAAGATCAATAAGATGAAGCCACTGCAGCACATGATTACCCATTGTTTCCTTGTAGAGCTAGCATGTACTGGCTGTGGAAAGAGCCGACATGAGATGAATAGCAGCAAGGCACCTACTAGTGGAAGAAAGCTACCGCTACCGATCTGATCTAGCAACAGCGCCATACGTCCACGCTGCGTAATGGGATCAAACGAGATCACCTCAATCGGCAACATTTGCGCTGCTGACCCATAACCCAACTTTGCTTTAATGAGCTGGGCTTGAATCTCATGATTGGTTAATTGGGCGATACTTCCCATATCAACATAGAGGTATTGTATAAGAAACAGTATAGGCAAAAGTAGACATAGCCAACCTGCAATCATACAACATGTAGGCAGAGACAGCCGCCTCCGCATCTCTGCAATCGCTGTCTTCTCAGTATGCCATGCATACCATGCTTGTACGGCTATCCAAAAAGCAAAAAGCGCCTCACAGTAACAGAGCAATCCATAATTAAATACGTCACTATGCAACTGCCAACCTATGTCCACTGGTAGTTGCCATGCAGAGAATCGTTTACCTAGAGGATCCTGAAGCCAAGGGAGCAAACTTGCCGCTCCTAAGACACCTCCAGCTAGTGCTGGCACAGCTACTCGATATGGTGCCTGATGAATAGGTACTGGCATGGAGCGGTTTACTATAGACATCACACATCCCTCTACCACAGCACTACCGCTCAGTTTTGACGACATTGACCTTCTGGCCTTGCCGTATGAGTTGGATTGGCAACAAAACAATCAGGTCACTACTTGTCAGACCATCATCGACATACACACTCTCGGAGGATCGCCCAGCCACATGTACAGCTTTAAGATAGGCATGACCATTGCGGATCTCAAAGACACAGGATTCACGATCAGGGTTGAGCACGGCCAACCGTGGGACAACGAACGCATTAACCTTTCCCTGGATACGCACAAAGGCACTCATTCCTGTCAGCAGCATTTGTTGCACATTGGCAATCTGGATATCAACCTGAAAAGTATCTGTCTGCGCATCGGCCTGCGGCGTGATAGCCGTCACAGTCCCACTAAAGGTTTGATTAGGCAGGGCCGACGGCGTAACGAGAGCCTTCATTCCCAACTGCACCTGACTTAGATTCTCCAGAGGAATCTTTGCACGTAGAATCACGCTAGACTGATCTATTATGGTGAGCAATGATGCATTCGTACCAAATTGCGAACCAGGAGATGCATTTAGATTAGCCACAACTCCCTGGATTGGCGAGACCAATTGGTCACCATCTAGAATAGATGAAGTTTGGGCTTGGAGGGCTTTGAGTTTGCTCTGTGCCTGCTCTAAGGCATGATTTGCCCCTGCAATAGCGACCGGATTGCCCGATCCAGAGACCGTATTCAGATAATTCTGTGCCGCATTCACATCATCCTGGGCTCGGTTGATCTGAGCATTGACTTGATCAGGATCAAGCTTGATTAAGGGCTGGCCTTGCTTAACGTGATCACCTTCTTTGACCAACACGTCAATAATATGCAATGGCGCTGGATATGAAATCGTTACCTGCTGGCGTGGATGGAGAATACCTCCACCTCCAATAGACTGACTCACGATCTTTCTCTGTCCAACACGGAAAGCCGTCACATCATGCACCGCAAAGAATGTTTTAAAGCACACAAAACCAATCAATCCCAAAAAGAGCACTACAAGCATACAGATAGTAACAACTAACACCAGTCTCCGCGGCTTTTGGATATACGAACTCTGCGGTTTCTGCACTGACCCAGGAACACAATCCTGTTGGATTGCTCTTTTTTCCAGATCAGCCTGAAATGGGAGCAGTTGCTCTCTCAATGCTGGTATCACTGCCCGGCTATGTGCAGGAGACTTCTGACCCCTGAGAGCCGGGTCCGTATTAGCATTGCCATAATCATCTATAATATGAGATTGCTTTTCTTCATCCATTGCCATCTTTCCCTCATAAATACCAGAAACTGTGGGTTTTCAGAGCACCCTAATCTCTAACAAATAGCCAGCTTAGAGCACATCCAACTATCTCTAGAATGGTCTCTATCCCAATTCAGTCTACACTTCTATGAAATAGAAAGTCCTTTACATATGTTTTGGTGAAACATTTGTCTCAACAGTCTTGATCTTCCACGCGCCCATAGCCAAGTAAATGCAACCCCCTATCAGTCCGAAGAGTAAAATTTGGACATCCATCAAAAGAGATAACATGAGAGATCCATCAGGAGATACATACCAGTTATTCAAGATTGAAAAAACGTAGACAACTGCACTTTCACGTAAACCAAAACCGTTGAATGAGATTGGCACAAAAGAGATTAAAGATATAAAAGGCACTGCAACCAAGTAAAAAGTTAGTGGAACTGTATTGATATGTAACGCATTTGCTAGGCTGTAATAGTTCAGCACCGCTATCATATGAAAAAGCATACCGAAGAGTATTCCAGCTAACATTGCTCGTGGGCATGCAATGCTCTTTCGTAGGGTCATACCGATCTGAATAGCCGAATTAAATGCATGCTCATTGAGCCAATGACCTTTCACCTTGGATAATAGCATAACGAGCAAAAAGATTCCTCCCAAAGCGACACACATTATCAAGCAAGAAATTGCGAAAGAAAGAATCAATGCTGTTTTAAAAATATAGTGCTGGATAATTAAAACAGGTATTGAAATGAGTAACATACCCCAGAAACCTGTCACACGGCTCATTATCACAGCACTAACTGAACCTGAATGATTATTCGCCTCTTTTCCAACATAGTACGCTTTTACAACGTCACCACCCATACCCGTTGGCAGAAAATGATTGAAAGCAATACCAACTAGATAGAGATTAACCAGCCTTCTCAGATCAATATGAATGTTCTCAGCACTTAACAAACTCTGCCACTGGTAGGCACTCACAATTACCCCAAATAGCCCCACAACTAGCCCAACCAGTAGCATCCCAACATCAGCTTCGCGCAATTTCACAAGCAACAGCGACCAGGAGACTGAGCGCAAGAGAATAGCAAATAAGACTATCGTACAGGTTAGTCGAAATCCGAACTTCAAGCGCTTGTTGCCCAGCAACACATGCAGATGGCTCCGCCGCCGCTTCGAGGGCTTGCGCATTCTGTACGGCTCATAAGCAACAAGCGAGGCCGGAAACTGAGTTCTCATTTTATCACCTTAAACGCCAATTACATCCTTATATTGGTTTTGTACATATTCAAACTCCCATGCTAGCCCATCCTGGAGCGACACACGTGGAGAATAACCAATCAACTGCTGTGCCCGCCGTGTATCTGCAAATGTATGGCGTACATCACCATGTTGTTTAGTCTCAAACGTCACCTTTAGAGGTATTTCACTGATCTGCTGTAATAATTTCACCACATCGTGCAATGCCACACGTGAGCCACCAGCAATGTTCATCACCTGCCCCACTGCAGCTTCCGAGGTTGCAGCACATATATTTGCTTCCACGACATCCCCGATATACGTGAAATCTCGTGTCTGATGTCCATCATCGTATATATGAATGGGTTCGTTACAAAGAATCGCTTTGCAAAAGCGATGAAAAGCCATATCTGGACGCTGGCGAGGGCCATAGACAGTGAAGTAGCGCAGAGAAACGGTTGGGATTTCAAAATTGCGATAGTATAATGTGCACAAGTTCTCCGCTGCAAGCTTAGTCACCCCATAAGGAGATACTGGATGCAACGGTGCATCCTCCTGAATTGGTAGCAATGGCGTATCACCGTAGATCGACGAAGAGGAAGCATTCACAAAGCGTTTAATCCCTCCTATTTGGAAAGCAGCCTCAAGCAACCGCTGCGTCGCAAGCACATTACACTCAACGTAACGGGCAAACTCCTTACCCCAGCTTGCTCGTACTCCGGCCTGCGCCGCCTGATGAAAGATCCAGTCTACACCTTCAAGCACAGAGAGCAGAGGCATACTTATCAGATCCCCTTCTACGAAGCGAAATGCTCGCCAGCAACGCGACCTCTCTAGATTCTGCTCTTTGATAGACCGGTCATAGTAATCAATGAACGCATCTATTCCACAAACCTCATGTCCATCTGCCAGCAAACGTTCCGCGATATGCGATCCCACAAAGCCAGCCACACCTGTAACTAGACAGCGCATGATTCCTCCCTTTCTTTTCCTGATAGCATACTAGGCAATACTATGGATATACCTGAAAACTCGCGTTGAACCTGCATACAGTTTTGCAGGAAAACTCGCCAGCTATAATGTGCCTCAGCGTAGATTTGTCCTCGCTTCCCTAACTCTGCAGCCTCTTGAGGATGTTCGAGTAACCAGATAGCTCCTTCTGCAAGACCTTCTGGCGTGAGTGCCACTAATCGAGCGGTTTCTGTACTCAGAACCTGCGTTTGCGAATAGATGTTCGTTGCCAGAATAGGCTTGCCAAAGTGCAGATATGTATATAACTTAAGAGGTGTGTTTGTTCCTTTACTACGTGGACTGAGCAGGATATCGGCTAATGCCATATACAGCGGCATCTCACTCAATGGTCGCGGTCCCGTGAAACGCACTTGTTCTTCAATTCCTAGCCTCTGGGCCTGCCAGCGCATCTGTTCAACTTGCTCTGGTTGGCCTCCCACTAAGAGATAGCGCACATCGGGATAGAGCGCAGCCACAGCAGGAATGCTGTGCAATAGCAGATCAATTCCTTGGTAAGGCTCTAAGTTACCGGTATAGAGCAAGATCGGTCCATCGCCTAAGTCCAACGACTGACGCAAGAGTTCTATCTCAAGCGAATCAGGTAAAGAGAGATCTTCATCCACAGCAGAATTCTCGATCATATAGATACGGGTTTTCGGAGCCATATGCAGCGCTCTCTTCTTTATGTCAGGACATATGGCAATGACGGCATGCGCATAACGAACCAGAAACACCTGCACAACCTTGACTAAGTAAAGCAGGATAGGGTTATGTGTGAACTCGGAACTCTCCACCTGTTGCGCAAGATCAGAGTGCATATAGTAGAGGTGCCTACAGCCAAAGATTGCACTCAGTACAATGCCTATTAACCCCGCCTCCTCATGGGTATGAACATACTGATAGCGGGTACGACAAAGCTGCCAGAGCGCTAGCAAAAATAGCAGGATATCCAGTGGAACTTTCGCCAGTGATGGTCCAACCCTGACCTGACGTATGAACGGCAGGGCAGGAATTCGGAACACACACAGACCAGGCAAGTCCACTGGCTTGCCAAGATGGTATGTCACCAGATCAACTTTGAATCCCATCGCCAGTAGGGCTTTACTATGGTGATAGACGGCGAAAGGAACACCCCGTTCCTCAAGAAAAGGCTGTGGGGCAATCATCAGGACTCTCACAAAATCTTCCCTTCCACTCTTTAACTCCTGATTACACTTTCGTGCATTCTACTATGACGTCTTTCTGAGACGACTTCCAACTGGGGCATGATTGTTTCTTCCACTGATTCCATTTTAGGCTGTGGCAAAATATGCTTGACCACATATGTTGGCTTATCCTGAGCCTCATGATAGGTACGAGTTAGTAGCTCGGCTAATAAACCCATCATAATACTCAAGAATCCAAAGACCGAAAATAGCAGCGAGGTCAGTAACCACGATGATTGTTGAAGACGAACATGAGAAGAACAGATCCTTCGGCCTAGTGCACAGCTTGGCATCGCTACACTTAGCAAAAGCGACGGCAGGCCTAGCATCCCAAAGACATAGATAGGCTTTGTACCAAAGCTACCTAAAAACTTTAGAGTCATCAGATCTAATATCACACGAATTGTACGCGTTATACCATACTTTGATTTTCCAAAGCGCCTTGCATGATGGGTTACTTCAATTTCAGCAATCGAGGCTCCAGCTAGTGCTGCATAGGCTGGAATAAACCGATGCATTTCTCCATACAGACGGATATGCTTGAAGACTTCATAGCGATATGCCTTTAAGGTGCATCCATAATCATGGAGATGTACGCCGGTTACATGTGAAATCAACTTGTTTGCCAACATTGACGGCAGTTTTCGGCTCAAGCTAGCATCCTGGCGATTTTTTCGCCAACCGCTGACTACATCATAGCCCTCATCCAGTTTAGCTAGCAGACGTGGAATATCGATGGGATCATTCTGCAAATCACCGTCCATAAAAATCAGAATTTCACCACTACTCTTGGCGACTCCGGCTGCAATTGCAGCTGTCTGTCCAAAATTGCGCCGGAAGTGCACAACATGGACATGCTCATCAAGCAAAACAAGACGCTTGAGTTGAACAAAAGTAGCATCTTTACTTCCATCGTCAACATAAATGACTTCATAGGAATGTGCTTGTTTTTCCATTACCTGCTGAATACGCTCATGTAGTAATGGAATGTTTTCTTCTTCGTTGTAAACAGGAATAATAATTGAGACGTATTTTGACCGTACATCGTCTGACCTTGTATCTTGCTTCACATTTTTGCTCCTTCAGGCTATCTTCTCTTCAAAGAAGAGCACGGCAGCAACGGCGAGAAACATACCCCAGGACAATGGAACAGATTCTGTGGGGCATAGGACCAAAAGCATTGGAAGTGCCTATCTAGCGTGTCTATACTACAAAACAAATATCGTCTCTTCGGGTTCTCTTCTTTAGCATCCGTTATACAATGTTCCCTATACTAGTGCCATTCGTCCCACACTTCTCTAAATTGAAAAAATTTGATATAGTAGCAATGCAGTTTTCACCCTATTGTTTTCCGTACCAGATGACTCAGGGTATTGACTACAGCTTCACTTACAGATTTTTTATCAGTTTTGCTTTGTGGTAAGATAGTAA
>CBJMBI010000174.1:0-7555 GCA_966427955.1 uncultured Ktedonobacterales bacterium | reverse complement strand
GAGCCAAAAGTCCTTGACAAGAGGAGTTGATGTGCCATAATTATCTCTTGGCTAGGAAAAAGATGCCTAGCAACAACCATTGTCCTCGAGAAGTAGGAGAAAAGATGCATTATGCGTTCACACAATTGGGTCATAGAGTTCCGACATAACAATCGGGCTAACATGTACAGAGTTTTACAAACAGTGGTATCGACGACCTCCAAGTACCAAGAAATTCTCATCGCCGAGGTTCAAGGATTTGGCCGAGCGTTGTTCCTAGATGGAATACCTCAATCTTCCGCACTAGACCACCATATTTACCACGAGGCGTTGATCCATCCCGCTCTTGTAGCTCATAAGCATCCCAAAAGAGTATTTATAGCCGGAGGAGGCGAGGGTGCTGTCCTATATGAAATACTCAAACATAATACGGTTGAGCAAGTTATCATGGTTGATATTGACGATGTGGTAACCGACCTGGCAAGAATACACCTTCAAGATTGGCATCGAGGCACATTCGACGATAAACGTGTAGAGGTAATCAACGGAGATGCACTAGCTTACTTAGCAGCCTCTCAAGAGGCTTTTGATTGCATTATTATGGACCTGACAGATCCCTTCGAGGATGGCATATCGAGATCACTTTTCACCACTGAGTTCTTCAATCTTGTCAATTCGCATTTGACAGAAGATGGGGTCCTCAGTATGCAGTCAGAAACAAGTGTCTATGGGGACCATAAAGCTTATGTCACGATAGGAAAGACCTTGCAGAGTTGCTTCCCGTCCGTTCTATCATATCAGTGTTTTATTCCTTTCTACGGCTTACCATGGGGATTTGCTGTCGCTGGCAAACAGGACTTGCACCCTCGCTTTAACCCTCAAACCTTGACGCAAACCCTTGTGGATCGAGGATGCACAGATCTCAAGTTCTATAATGCTGAAACGCATCAGCATCTGTTTTCTCTTCCAAAGTACCTGCGAGAGGAATTGAGCAACCAGAATACAGATGTAACCCTTACGAATGAACAGCAATTAGCAGTGACACGACCATTTTCATAGATTTGATCTGAAAGGAACACATACCAAAGATGACCATGACACCTCCTGTAGGAATCCATATTCTTTCGTCACTCTACTCGTGTGAAAAAATTAATGGTCTTGACAAAAAGACTCTGAGCGAAAAAATAACGCGCTTGCTTCACGAGAACCAATTGACTCAATTAGGCGAGTTCTATCATGAGTTTGAAGGTGGGGGCATTACAGCACTGATTGCTCTAGCAGAATCACATCTTGCTTTGCATACGTGGCCAGAACTCTCTTATCTCACGCTCGAGATCTATGTTTGTAACTACTCACGGGATAATTCAGTTGCCGCTGAGCGAGTACACTCAGGGCTCATCTCTTTTCTAGAACCAGGAAGAGTTGAAACACATCGTATCCATCGCTAAAAGGCTGCCCCGTGCGATATCATACGATGGCTTGAAATTGAACAAGAGTTTTGAGGGCCTTTCTCCTACAAAAGGTCCTCCCGTATCGGGAACTCTGTCCAAATTAGACTACGCCAGCATCACTGCGTTCAGGCCGATCAACAAAACGTCTCGCCAAAAGATTGTTATGCCACGGAGCAGTGAGTTCTTGGTAACCCTGCACAACATGCTCAGCAAACGGCTGTAGCGGTTCAATTGAACCAGCAACCTTCCACGAGCGTTCTCCTGGAAGATCGGCTGGTTTTTGTATCACATTCATGCCTAGTCTATTCATCACCTGCATGTTGCGCTGTGCTAGCGATTGATGAGGAACAAATGAGTAGAGCGGCGATTGCATTTCCTCCAATTGTAGCACTATTTGCTCAGGAAGATGTCCATATTGCGCACAAGCTTCATGCACATTTCTCAACAATATTTCTTCAGACAGGGCAAAGAGAGCATCCAACGACTGCATCAGATTTACACCACGATTGAGCAAAACAGTTCTGCCATGCATAAGACGCTGAGCTAATCTCTCATCAGCAGAAACATGAAGTGCTTCTTGGATTTGACGCGTAATGTCGGCTAGTGGCAGCATGTCTAACTTGCGTTGCAGAAAACTGACAACATCGGCTGTATTTCCCTTTGCTTGCCAGTTGCGCAGGAGTTGCAAACAGAGTTGCCCTTCATATTCTTTCACTGTCTTTGGCACACTAAGCAGGCAGGTCTTGCACTCACAAATCCACAAGGCATGAAGATAGCGCACTGTATAGGCAACCGGGAATGACGGGAAACGTTTCTGCCCATGCACATCTTGAACAAATAGGAAGCAATCTTCAAATTCTGGCTCTAGACGCTCAAATGCCTGTAGTTTCTGTTGGACTAATTGCGGCACCATAACTATTGTTGCCATAGTCGATCAACCTTTCACGGACCTCTCTGTTCTTTCTTTACGCCGGAACAAAGTTTGCACACTAGCTACATAGAGCACGGAACAAGTGTCCCAAGAGGAGACAACTAGCCATTAATAAGCACATGCATATGAGAATTGTCCCTGTTTCCCCCTCAAAAAATACCCAAGATTCTGCTATAGTTCTTTTAGCATAAGGTTAGCTGCGTCCCAATCGAGAGAATTGTCAAAGAGAGTCTGCAAACGAGATCACAGCGGCGAGATAACAAAGGAGAAAAATGATGAATCAAGAAGATGGCAAATGTCCTTTTTGTTATGAATCTCTTGATCCTTCCTCCCCCATATGCCCTTCATGTAGAAAAAATATCTTTCAATCAGAGATTGATGATGACTTCAGTAGCTACAAAATAAAACCGCTACCTCCAAGTATTGCACTCACACCAAGAAATGTTATTATCGGCACGATCGCATTATTGCTCATTGCCATTGTACCCACCATTACATTCTTGAGCTTCAGCCGAAGTGAAAGTCACAAGCCAGTTGCTCAAATAAGCATCGGACAATATCAAGCTTCTCCACAATCTCTCCCACCCACTCTTAGTAAAGTTGTGTGTCAAGCAGACTGGTCACATGGATTAAATGGCTGGACAGGTTCTTCCCAGTGGAAAGTTCTCAATGGAAATTTATTGAGTGATGGAATGAATATAGGACCAGGCATTAATGTTGCACCCACAGGAAGTGATTCGATTATATCGCCTTGTCAACCATCTACACCAAACTATGCAGTAGAGGCGAAAATGCAAATCTTAGATAGTCCTATTAATTGCTATCTCGCTATCCGTGGTCGAGTACAACCTGCCGGTTCAGGATATGGTGGCTACTTCGTTGGATTTGATTCCTACTTTGGAGATGCAACCATCATTCCTTTTTCTCCCAGCTTGGGTTTTCGGCCTAGTCAGAGCAGGCTATATAATCCAGGTCTGGCAGAACATCTGTATCGTGTTGAGTTTCGAGACAACCAGATCACTCTGAAAATAGATAACTATGTTATGGCACAGGCAATCGATAACAAATTCCTCACGACAGGAGAAGTCGGACTTGAAAACGGCGGCTGCCAGATTAAAGTAAGTAGTTTTCAGGTCATTGCCCTGTAAGCTCGATACTGCCCTCTGTGACTGCTCCGTCCCTAGCAATTTTAAAAATACGAGCGTATGGTGGCTTAGGCTGATATTGCAGAGAGAAGATGAGATAGAGGTATCCACCAACTTTAGCCCACTCAATATCACGGGCTGAAGGGTAAGCCTCAGAGACCGGATGGGAATGATAGTAAATTAGTTCACCATCATATTCGTCAATCTCATTGTAGATACGAACCATATCGGCCTCACTGATGATCGAGAAATCATCGGGTCGATAGCCTTTATCAGCAGCAGCATTGGCAGTTGGATAATGCTTGACAACTTGATTTCCTTGACTGCCCAGGGCTCCACATGCCTCGTCGGGATAACCAGCGAGCACATGCTCAACCATCTCATCATAGATTGATACAGGAATATGCACAACAAAATTGTTATCAGCTACCATAATAATTTTGCCTCTAATGTCTCTTCGAGATTATCCAGTTCACATGTCCATAGATCTTCACTGAGGTACTTCCAGCCACCATCGGCAAGAATAGTCACAATCTTGCCATGCTCCATGCTTGCCGCAACACGCAAGGCAGCATGAAGTGCAGCACCACATGATGGACCCGCAAAGATGCCTTCTTGGTCTTTTAACTGGCGAGTACGCCGGATCGCATCCATACCTGAGACAAGAATTTTTGCATCAAGCAAAGATTGGTCTAGGATAGGCGGAACAAAACCATCCGCCAGACTACGCAATCCCTGTACACCATCGCCCTGCAACGGTTCAGCAGCCACAACTTTAATTGCTGGATTATATTCTTTTAGCCGACGACCATTGCCCATGAGCGTTCCACCCGTTCCCAGACCAGCTACAAAGACATCTATGTCTGGCAAGTCTTTGATAATCTCCAATGCTGTACCTTCATAATGGGCATTCGGATTAGCTTCATTGCCATACTGGTAAAGCATGATATAACGATCATCTTGCTGCACCAGCTCTTTGGCAAGCTTGACGGCACCATTACTTCCCAGTTTTCCATCGGAGAAGATGATTTGTGCCCCATAGAGTTCTAGTATCTTGCGACGCTCACTAGTGACATTGTCAGGCATAACCGCTACGAACTGATAGCCTTTCATGCGGGCAATCATTGCCAGGGCAATGCCTGTATTTCCGCTGGTTGGCTCCAACAGAATAGAACCTGGGGTAAGCTTACCGCTGGCCTCAGCCTGTTCAATCATCTTTTTGGCAACACGATCTTTTACGCTACCAGAGGGATTTGCCCCCTCTAGTTTAGCGTAAATCTCTACGCACGGACGGGGACTAAAGCTCTTTAACTGCACCAAAGGAGTATTTCCAATGGTTTCTAGTATGCTGCCGTAGCGCATACGCCTCCCCCTAATAACAAATCACTATTTAACGACCTCCCGCCATTGCAGGCAAAAGGGTAACAGTATCATTAGAACCAACAGCTGTATCAAGCCCTTGCAAGTAACGGACATCTTGGTCATTGACATAGACATTCACAAAACGGCTCAACTCTTGCTCTGGCTGGATTTGATCTTTCAAGGCAGGATAACGTCGGTAAAGGTCAGACAAGACCTCTCCAAGCGTGCTACCTTCCACAGTTACCAATTTGGATCCACCTGCAGCGGATCGCAATACCGGTGCTAAACGAATATTCGCCATAAAAAATCCTTTCTGGGAACCCGATCCCGTTGTTGGAATGGGTTCCTAACCTTCTAGCGGCTAGGCATAGCACAAACTTCTCCATACGTTGGCAGATCTGTGGGATGGGCATTTTCACCACACGCCGGGCATTTAGGATCACGGAACAGACGTAGTTCATTAAATTCACCAGCCAGCGCATCGTAAGTCAAGAGACGGCCAACCACTGGATCGCCAATTCCGAGTAACAACTTCAACGCTTCAGTTGCTTGCAGTATCCCAATAATGCCAGGAAGCACACCAAGCACACCAGCTTCTGCACAACTTGGCGCAAGAGCTGGAGGAGGCGGCTCAGGATAGAGACAGCGATAGCATGGACCATCGTATGGCTTGAAGATCGTGACCTGACCCTCAAAACGGAAAACGCTGCCGTGGACCACAGGTTTATTAGCTAGCAGTGCCGCATCATTCAACAGGTAGCGGGTTGGGAAATTATCGGTACCATCGATGATTACATCATACTCAGCAACAAGTTGCCGAACATTGCTCTCATTGAGACGATCAATATAGGTAACAACATTGATATCTGGATTGAGGGCATTGATCGTTTCACGCGCAGACTCAGCCTTGTATTTTCCAATACGGCTCGTATTATGCAAAACCTGACGCTGTAGATTGCTATCGTCAACAACATCTGCATCAATGATACCAATAGTGCCAACACCAGCAGCCGCGAGATATAACGCAGCAGGCGATCCTAGACCACCGGCTCCGATAAATAAAACTCGCGAATCCAGCAATTTCCATTGCCCTTCTTCGCCGACCTCGGGAATGAGCAGGTGACGGCTATAGCGTTTAGCCTGGGCCTCAGTCAACGTACGAGGAGCAACGAACTTATAACCTGCACCTTTCCACTGACCAAAACCACCAGCCATAGAGATCACATCTTTATAACCCATCTGTTGAAGAGTAGTTCCCGCCATCAAGGAGCGAATGCCACCGGCACAATACAACACGACCCTCTTTGATTTGTCAGGGATAATCTCTTCAATACGCGATTCGAGATGCCCACGTGGAATATGGATAGCTCTAGGAATATACCCTTCGTTCCATTCAACTTTTTCTCGCACATCGACGAGTACAAAATCCTCGCCGGATGCCTGTTGATGAGCAAGGGCATCATTGACTTGTGTTGGAGACCACTCAGGTACTTGTTGGCGTGCTTGTCTCACGATCTCGCGAAAAGCCTCACCCATATATTCTTTACCTCGATGTTGACTAAGTAGATCAAGTTAGTTTAAAATTCACTAATAAAAGAGTACCACGTCTTTTGTTCTGCTGTCAAGAAAAGCCGAGCTTTAGTAGGACAAGCACGATTTTGGCAAACAAGCATCTCTCCCTATCCTATTCTCTCCTCAGACAACCTCTACATTCACAAACTGGATCAGAACGAGAAATATTCCTATTCTGGTCCAGTTTCATCTCCAAGGAGTAAAGAAGCATTTACGATATCAAACCACCCGCCTCTAGCGCTTCTAATGCCTTAAGAGCAGAACTAGGGGTTTTCAGACGGTATCCTACACTATGCATCTCTTTAAGTACAGGCTCCAGGTACGGTCTGAATTCCTCATGACGCTGGCATTGATCCTTTAATACATAAGAGGTTGTTTCGACCAGCCAAGCTGATGTGTCCTCAGTAACAAGTAAACGTAGCACCGGCTCAACGCTCATTTTGCCAAAGTTTGGCAGCTCTTTAGCCGCTACCCACGCAACTGCATGATCCTGGTCAGCCAGAGCATGTACTATAACAGGCAATGCTCGATCATCACAGATTTGTCCAAGAGCACGTATACAATGCCAACGAATCCAGGCCGAGTCACTATTACTCTCAGCTATCAAAGCAGGTACAGCAAGCGATCCCAGCTCCATCAGAGCAAGGAAAATCTGGCTTCCCATTTGTTCATCAGCCGAATGTAAAGCTTGGAGCAAAGCGGGTACCACCGAAGCGTCTCCAATTCGACCCAGTGCTTTCACGGCCTCCAAACGAGTACTATGTACAGGATCATTCAAGGCATCAAGAAGAAGAGGAATTTCCGAATGATTTCCCATAATGCCCAGAATATGGATAGCTGCTTCTCGCATAGCTGAACGCTTATCATGCACAGCAGCTAGTAGGATGCGCATAGCACGCGCCGGCTCCATGCCAGAAGCAGGAAGGAAAAGAGTTATTAGGCGTGTTTTAGCATGGGCAGTACGCACAGCCAAAGGAGGAACAAACGGTTTGCCAGCCCAGGTACCCAGAGCAAGGGACTCCAGAAGGTTGTGCGCCAAACGATCATCATCTAATGAGGTGGCCACAGCAATAGCATGTGGATCACCCTCCATAATCAAGTGCAGCAAACGCCAC
>CBJMBI010000173.1:0-7579 GCA_966427955.1 uncultured Ktedonobacterales bacterium | reverse complement strand
TCGCTATGCTAGAATAACTTAGAAGGATAGAGGTTGCAAGATAGGATGCCGAAACGGGTTATTGCTTATGTAGATAGCAATGGGAGGAAACCGTTTACTGAGTGGCTTCGTAATCTTCGCGATATTACTGGGTGTCAACGCATTCTTGCTCGTCTCACACGACTAGAACAGGGGCATTATGGAGATTATAAGTCGGTTGGAGAAGGAGTAAACGAGTTGCGAGTGTTTTTCGGGCCAGGTTATAGAGTATATTTTGGAGAAGATGGAGAAAACACCGTTGTTCTGTTGTGCGGTGGTGACAAAGATAGTCAACAACATGACATTAGGCAAGCAAAAATCTATTGGAAGGAGTATAACGAGTATGAGAAACTATCCAACTCTTGGTGAGATCATGGAGGAGTATCTCCGCGAGCATCCAGAAGAAATAGACAGTTTTATCTCTGTCCTCTTCGAAGAGTATGCTGAAGATGGAGACACTGCTGCATTACTTTCTTCCTTACGAGTTGTCTGCCGCGTTAAAGGGGTAAGTTTCATAGCGGAAAGTGCTGGCATGAGCCGGAGAGGAGTGCAAAAAGCACTTTCAGAGGACGGTGATCCGAAATTCGAGAGCGTAAATGCTATTATGCACGCGATGGGCTACCGATTGGTTCCACAAAAATTACAAGCTTCGTAGCTTGACTTTGCCCAAGGTAGGCAAAATAGGCCACGATCTATAATCAGCTCTATGAAACTCACTGCCAGTTTATCCCCGTGATATCATCGTCAATCAAAAAGATGCAAGAAATAGCGGGGAATGAACCATGAAAATAACAAGCACAGCGTTTGAACAAAACGGAAACATTCCAGAACTTTATACCTGCGATGGAGAGGATAAGAATCCTCCTCTGCGATTTGAGGGTGTTCCAAACAATGCTGCAAGTTTGGCACTGATTGTCTCTGACCCCGATGCAGTTGGGAAAAAGCCGTTTTATCACTGGGTAGTGTTCAATATCGATCCAAGGACCGATCACATTGAAGAAGACAGTTTACCAGCAACTGCCATTGAGGGTAGAAATGATTTCAGGAAAGTAGAGTATGGAGGACCATGTCCTCCATCTGGTACTCACCACTATATCTTTACGCTCTATGCACTCGATGTACAGATTCCTTTAGAAAAAGGAGCAGCAATAGAAGAAGTTATTAAGGCCATAAAAGGACACACTATAGAAGCTGCAGAATTAGTTGGGCTGTATTCTCGAAAGAGAAGGTGAGGTAAAGAAGCCTCCTCTCCGCCAGAAATTAAAAACCTTGCAGCATGTTTTTTGCTCTCCGAGAGACTTGTGCAAGAGTCCCACGGCTTTAGTCGTGAGTGTCAGCTTATCAGCATGCTATCATCTTGTTGCTCCTCCTGTAGTACCGTAAGTCTTTCCATAAGCTCAGCCTCTCTCTCTTGAAACTCCTCCTCAGTAATTTGATCAGTTTCATACAAAAACTCTAATTGCATCAATTTCTCCATTATTTTGGGTTCCTCGTCTAATTCTGCCTCTGCCATGTCTGCAATTTTCTTGAAAATCCCTATGAAGCCTTTGGCTGGTAACTTGAATAATAAATCGTCAAGGATAAACATGGGTTACTCCCTCCTTGTGTGTGTAGTTTTAGAAAACAGCTGTGCTCCTAACATCTGGAGCCTGGGAAGGCCTTGAATTTCAGTGGGCTGCAAAATAACCTCTGTGATACTATGGGTACGAAATTTCTCCTTCAAAGCCTGAATGTAGCGTTCTTGAAACGCTCTTCTCTGCCTGACAAAATCACACTCATCTTGTGGAAAGATATGATTGACAATAATGTGTCGAGAGGGAATATGCATTTGCTCAAGACTGCTTATTAAATCCTCTGTTTCACAAACGGCCATTTTCTCGGCAATTGTTACTACCACAAATTCTGTTTTCTCGGTGTTTTGCAAGAGCGCTTTCACTCTCTTGACGGTCTTTTTCATTTCCAGAAGAAACTCATCAGCCTTCTCGAAACGCTCTTCTCTCACAAGGCGCCTTACCACGATATGATATTTCCAGCGCAGAGTAGCTAAGAACTTTATCCACCGATCTAAAAGTTCTGGCAATGTGAGGAGTCTCAGTGTATGACCAGTCGGTGCAGTATCAACAAGATAGACCTGATAGTCTGAACTCTGCATAAAGTCCGTGATCTTCTTGAAACTCATCACTTCGTCCAGACCTGGAACATCAAGCTGAAAAAGTTCTTCTGTTTCTTCTTCTGCTAAATAGGTACCCTGTTGCAGGATATCTAAGATTTCGCTGCCATATTGGTCTTTAAATTCTTGGAGGACTTTCCTGGCGTCTATCTCCATCGCATAGAGATTCTGTGTGCCAACAACAGCGGTGGGTTCACTGCCAATCGCTTGACCAAAACTATCCGCCAGTGATGGAGCGGGATCAGTCGTAAAGATTAACACTTTGTGTGTTTTGGCTATCTCTACGGCTGTTGCCGCAGCCATCGTTGTTTTCCCAACTCCACCTTTGCCACCAAACAGAATAAATTGCAAGGGGACGTTTAACAACCCATTTAACGGCACAATACCTCCTACCAATGGATCACGATCTCTACAAAATTGTATGGTATAGTAGACCTTATATATTTTAGTTGTTTTCTTTTACCATACATATTTTCCAGATTAGTTATAACTTTGTCAAATTCCGCCTCTTTGTCCTTGAGTACTAAAAAGACTGCACTAACTATGTTGATATCGCCCTGTACGTTATTTTCCTTCCATTCAATACTAAGCGGAGTTAACATATCAAGCAATTCATTAGCCTCTCTCCTTTTCTTTTCTTCTAGATCATTTTGTATCATTTCACCGACTTTCACCATTCCCGAACGTTTAACGTGCAGATTCTTTTCAGTAAGCAATTCTTCTTTTAGCGATTTAATTTCGCTATTTTCTTCAACTATTTCGGCAAAAATAGCATCTAAGTCTAGCCAGCGCGCTCTCACTCTCAGTTCAACTTTTTCGGTCAGTTTTTGTAACAAATCAACAAACTCCTGATAACGAGGTTTTAACACTTTTTCAACAATTGCATCTTCATTTTCAGCAATTGTACAAAATCGTGCAGGTAAAACTGTACCTTCTTCTGCCGCCTTTTCCAACACTTTAGCATGTGTAATCGTATATTCCCTAGTCACTGGATATTTGACAATTGGGGAGTTGGAAATGATGGCGGATATCTCCTGGTATGGCAGCGTATAGACGACATCTCCTCTTCCTCCAATACCGATTGGGCCAAATTCTCGCCTGTTCTTGTTACCCAGAATGCCATAGAAATAGCGACCGTCTCCATTATTCATTGAATTTCCTCCTTCCATCGATACACTTCTACGTGCATCAATCCTTTTTCAAGGAAACTTTCTAGTGTACTGTAAGCATCATGAATCAGTTCAAATTTCGTAGCATCCTCATCACCCTTTTTATCTGGATGGTACTTTCGTGCCAGCTGGTGATATGTCTCACGAAGAGTCTTTTCTGTTATCTCTCCAGTCAAGCCAAGCGTTTTCTTTGCCTCTTTGACTCTCTCCGGATCGATTTTTTTGAAAACTATTGTGGAGAAACTATATGGGGGAAGGGGACCGACCACTCGAAAATTGACGGTATTCTCCAACTTTTGATCTAGGTTACGAACTGCCAAATCAAAGGAGCCCTCATTTTTCTTTTCGAGCAAGAAGGCGGTATTCAAGATCATCTTATCGCCTGCCGAGTCATGCAAACAGACCTCCACGGCCTCTTGTTTGAGTGTTTGCAAAATCACCTGTTGATATCTGTCTTTTTCGGTCTTCAGAGTTTGCTCAATGAAATGACCGAGTATGATTTTCTCCTCCTCGCTCACCTGTTCACCTTTCAGTGCAATTTCCTGTTGTTTAGCTTGAATCTGCTCATTGTGCTCAGGAAGAGCTGCAAGGATTTTTTGTAAATCCCACCAGACTACGACATCCAATTCTATTTTCCCCTTTGCTTTGTCTAGCTCATTGCTTAGCAGAGCATAGCCTTGTTCTAGGAATTTGACGACTTCGTCTTCGGTCTCAACCATCGTTCCAAATTTTACTGGTATGATGGTGAAATGTTGCATGACTTTTTCAATGACTAACTGATGGTTTGCTAAGTCTTTGATAACTTTCTCTTTGTTTAAAGAGTCATAAGTCGTTAGCGGACTACGAGAAACAATAGCCGCTATATCTTTAAACATAATGCTATATACTTTATAAGCTATTTCATCGCCTATGCCTATCTCCCCAAACATTTGGGGCTCATTCGTTTTGATAATACCATAGATATATATACCGTTTTTCATGCATTCCTCCTACTATTAATGAGATGTTAGGACATTACTCATCGCTTCTCTAAAGTGTCTTTTTTCAATGATTAATTTCTCTAGATTTTCCTCTTTGCTTTCTAAAAACTCGCTAATTGCTAAAAGGCTTGCCTTTTGGCAGATGGAGGCGATATCAGCTCCCACTAGTCCGTCAGTCTCTTCCGCTAGACCTGCTAATGAAATCTCTTTTGCTAATGGTTTGTCTGTGGTATGCACCTGAAAGATGGCCTCCCGTGCTTTCACGTCTGGTTTCGGTAGTTCTAAGACAAAATCAAAACGTCCAGGTCTCAAGATGGCAGGATCAACTAAATCAACCCTATTGCTGCTCGCCAATACCATGACCCCTTTCAGCTCTTCAATTCCATCCATTTCGGTTAAGAACTGGGTAACGACCCGTTCTGTGACTTGGTCGCCTGCCATCTTTCCCCGCTGTGGAACTATGGATTCAACCTCGTCAAAGAACAAGATGCAAGGAGCAGCCTGCCTTGCCTTTTTGAATACCTCACGAACCCCTCGTTCGCTTTCTCCTATATATTTGGAAAGCAGTTCTGGCCCCGAAACCGCAATAAAATTGACTTCTGCTTCTTTAGCGATGGCCTTGGCAAGCAGGGTCTTTCCCGTTCCTGGCTCACCACTTAAGAGAATGCCCTTGGCTGGCTTGGTATGTGCCTTCGCATACACCTCTGGATGATATAAAGGATCTTTGACGGTCTGGATCAGGATCTGCTTGATAGGATCAAGCCCGCCAATTTCAGAAAAACCTATTTCGGGAATCTCAGTAAAAAACTCACGGATGGCAGATGGCTCAATCTCTCTTAGCGCGTTGAGGAAATCATCCATCGTCACCTCAAGAGCAAGAAGTGCCTCTGCAGGAATGACTTCCTGTGCAAAGTCAATGTGGGGCATGAGGCGACGAATGGCATAGATGGCTGCCTCGCGTGTTAAAGCTGCGAGATCAGCTCCCACAAAACCGTGTGTGAAAAATGCTAATCGCTCCAGATCAACATCACCAGCGAGAGGCATGCCTCTAGTATGAATCGTGAGGATCTCACGCCGACCATATTTATCTGGTATCGGAATCACAATTTCTCGATCAAAGCGACCAGGGCGACGGAGAGCGGGATCAAGCGCATTGGGTAAATTGGTCGCGCCGATAATAATGACCTGACCCCGCTCCTCCAAACCGTCCATTAAGGCCAGCAGTTGGGCTACTACTCTTCGTTCAACCTGTTTTTCTCCTCCTAATTCTTCTCGTTTAGGTGCAATGGCATCCAATTCATCCAAGAACATAATGGAAGGAACATTTTTTCTGGCCTTCTCGAAGACGCTGCGCAGGTGTGCTTCGGACTCACCATAGAACTTGTGCATAATCTCGGGCCCGGAGAGCTGCAAGAAAGTGGCATCAGTTTCATTAGCGATCACTTTGGCAATCAGCGTCTTACCACAACCTGGTGGACCGTGCAGTAAGACCCCTTTCGGTGGATCAATGCCCAAACGGGCAAATATCTGGGGGAAACGGAGAGGAAGTTCAATCATTTCCCGGATACGCCTCACCTGATCTCCAAGCCCACCGATGTCTTCGTAGGTTAACTTTGCTTCTGTCGCCTTACCTTCTCCAGCGATAGTAATGCTAGTTTGTGGTGTTATCAGCACTGGCCCGGAGGGCACGGTATCAACCACGCGAAAGTCTTGTTTCTTTGCTCCCAAAAAGGTAATTTGCACTCTATCTCCCGCAATAGCTGGGATGGCTGCCAGTTGTCTTGAAAGGTAGTCGGTATCACTTGCCGTTCTTCCAATGAAGGTTAAAGGGGACAGCGTGACTTTTCTAGCTGGCTCAACTTTCATTCTAGTAAGTTTGATTTGCTCATCAATGCCTACCTGGGCATTCTCTCTGATAATCCCGTCAATTTGCACAAGGCTACGACCACGAAACTCTGGAAAGGTTGGCATGATCTTGGCTACGGTTTCCTGCTTGCCTTTCAGGCCAACAATTTCTCCTGAGTCGCTCATACCCAATTTCTCCATCACTTCTGGATCAACGCGGGCAATACCACGCCCCACATCACGTGAGTGAGCTTCGGCTACTTTGAGTTGAATAGTCGTACCTTCCATATTACTTTTTGTTCATCCTTATCTCTAAAATGCCGTTTGTGTATTTCCTTTTTGCGGTGCTGGTATCTGCATTTTTTGGTAAGACCACCTCTTTGGAATATTTGTGACGATTGTTAGCAGCAGAGAGCGTTAAAATATCTCCCTTGATCTCGGTGTGAATATCACTGACCTGCACCCCTGGCAATTCGATAATGACTGAGACGTGGTCTTCTTCATCAAAGATATCGACTAAAGGCTCTCTCTCCTCCTCAACGACTGGCCCTTGGGCAGTCCGTTTCACATTGCCAAATGGTTCAACTATTGGCGTGCCCCCAAGACCCTCTTTGATAGAGAGACCGTAGACGGCTTTGACGCGACCCGAAGGGCTGGTAAATTCTCCCTCTCGCCTTACTTCGCCTTTCCCTTCTTCTTCCATCTTGGAAATGAAGTCCATAAAATTTCCGATTCCCTGAATAAGGTCGCCGAAGGAAAATTTCCCGACATGAAAATCAAACATTTCTTTGTACTCTCCTTTCTCATGTTGATCGTCATCTTTTTCTGGTACGTGGCTTTCTTCCTGATTTTCTCCTCGCTGTAGCTCTTCAAATAGGGGGGCCACGCTCTGAGTTGCCTGAGCGATTTCAGACAATCTTTTTTCTATCTGCGCTTTTTGATGTTCAAACTGCTCAAGCGCCTTCATCAGACCATCTTTTTCAACCTCCAATTGGAAAAGCTTTGTGTTCCTCTTACGCGCGGCAGATTGGCCTGATCTAATATCGAGGCTACCGGGTCCTTTGGCTGAACGAAGTCCTTTGATATCTTTCATTCCTTTAGGTGGCATATTCATCTCCTTTCTAGACTTCTTCCATCTCTTAGTACTTTCGCTTTAGCCTCTAGGAATCTCTTCCAAACTGAAGAGCAGCTTTTCTTTCTGCTGAAATATGTAAGCAAGGGAACATCCTCTAGCAGAGAGAGGAGATCAAATCTCTAGTAGAGAGATGCTCACCGCTTTTCCATAGATATGATCATGAGACGCCTAGTTTTGATCAGGATACAATACACTTTCTTACCCTTTAAGCGGGTGCAGCAGTAGCGGTGAGCCCAATAGCTTCTGCATACTTGAGGTATGT
>CBJMBI010000172.1:0-7620 GCA_966427955.1 uncultured Ktedonobacterales bacterium | reverse complement strand
GAGGCTATTGCACGTGGACGCGTTCGTATGGCTCCAGAAACAGTGCGTTTGATTGCGACAAACCAGATCACCAAAGGCAGTGTCTTAGAGGTCGCTAAGATCGCTGGGATTATGGCTGCGAAACAGACACCACAGCTCATACCTCTCTGCCATCCACTGCCGATGACTCATATCGATATCCAGTTCACCCTCGACGATCAAGCTGGACTGATTCATATTGAAGGGCATACTCGCACTCATTATAAAACAGGAGTAGATGTTGAGGCACTTACTGCTGTCACTATTGCCGCTTTAACCATTTATGATATGTGTAAGGGTGTCGATAGTACTATTACGCTTGAGCAGGCATATGTTGCCCAGAAGAGTGGAGGCAAGAGCGGGACGGTCAATTTTGAACCGTCTTAGTCACTCTCACGAACTTCAAGGAGCTGAAAGATTGCTTCGAGCAAATTGCGGTCTTTAGGATTGCTCAACTGTAGCTCGGTCTCTCCCAATGAAGTGATTAGAGTACCAGATGCATCGACCGGCACAGTACTGCGGATGGCCTGTGGACTATTGTTACGCCAGCGAACAAGCTCTATTAGTGAACCAAGTACAACAGAGATGGTTAGATAGCGCCCTCTCAGCGCTGCATCTAGATCCTGGAGATGTAGTTCGAGTTCCAGTCCTCGCTGGACAATTCGTCCTTTGAGACCATTCGACTGGATTTCAATGGGAGTTTGCTCTTGACTATGCGCATGCAACAATGCATCTGAGCGACGGAGGACCTTTCCACGGTGCGCTCCACCTAACGGGGACAGCGTATATGCATGCACCCTCTGTTGATCTCCCTTGGGAGCAGCCGCACCTTCAAACAATGTGGCAACACGCACTAGATCATGCAGAGCTTGACGACGAACAGCACTCTGAGTAATATGAGCACTCACCTGTAGAGCCGTTTGCAAAAGCGAACGAGCAGAAGCATCCTGATCAGTATGATTGTGGCGAGCCTGCTGCAAAACAGCTTCCGCCTGACTGATCAACATCTGACAGAGATGTCCCACCATACGATGTGGAGTAGCCGACAGTGTACGCGTGCCCTGACCTAAGAGAGGGCGAAACCCCTGCGGATCAATCGCCACACGTAATGCATCATAGAAATCCAGATAGGCTCTATGACATTCATGGCAACTGGCAAGATGATAAAGTAATGAACCATAACGCCCTATAGCTTGCATATCCTCTGTTAACACTGCCATCGCAAAATCCGGCAACTGCTGATAATAAGTGAGATGATAGTCAGAACCCAACACCATACTTAACTGACTTTCGTTCTCTGCCATCTGGGGAACAATTGCTTCCTTCTGCGGAGTTGGCTCTAACACCTGCTGAAGCCACATAGCTAACTGTGAATGCTTTGAATCCTGGCTACCTTGCGGATCAGGCACTCTCTCAAATATCTGATGATTACTCATAACGTCTCCTCCTGTATTTCACGTATCCACTATTCTTCTTTGTAGAAACGTGATAAACGCTTTGCCTGGTCTATCGAGAGATGTACAATCTCCTCTCCATGCCAAGTAAGCAGGCCTTCAGAAACTAACATAGCTAACCCCTTGCGCACATCATCGATCGAGAGATCCTGCTGTGCCAGAGCCTGTATATCTACTGTATACTCATCAACGCCACTAGCAGATTTAGCGCTTGAAAGCTTTACACCTGAAAGTTGTATATATTTGGTTAGACGTAAAGCAACCATAACTGCCAAATTCGAACTCTGCTGCTGGAGACAGAGGCGCAATTTCTTATGAGCATGGTCTTTATGTTGGCTCATGTGGGACTTTGGTTCAGGAGAAAAAGACAAATGTAACTCATCAATAATAGATTGAACTAAATCATCAACGCCAATTTCTTGCAGTTCTTGGATGACAGCCTGCAATTGGTGCGGTGCAGCTTTTAGTTGTAAAATGCAGTGCTTTAAGATATTACGCAAATTGCTCTGAGAAACAAGCTGAAGCGTAATTTCTTCTGGTGTAGCAAAGGGAATGACTCCCCACAAAGACTCGACAGCTTCATTAAGGGGGTCATGATCTCCCTCATCCGCCTCTTGAGCCTCCAAAATTGCAGATGTACTTACCTGTAAGCGGCGTTTACGCAGACGATCAATGGCCTTATTTCTAATACTATGGCCCAAGAAGGTATAAAATTGCGCATCCGTTAAACGATCCAAAGCAGTCAGCGGTGTGTACTCTTTCCCTCCTAAGAGACCAAGACGCACAAGTTGCTCAACCACATGACCAACAACTGTGTCGACCTCAAAAGCGTCATACTTCAAAGCTCCCAGGTAACGCTGGGCATTCCGGTGCAAATAGGCATACAATAATGGGTAACTCTCTTCAGGCTGATAGCGCAAATCGTGTGCAGTGAATGGCATGTAGGAATATCCTCCTCCGAGGTGCCCTCTGTCATCAATATTCTATGGAACGGGCCTCTCTCCCATAAATGCAATAGGGAAGAGTACCACATTTTCTTATTCGGTCAATTATAGCCCAAACACGCCTTAGATACAATAAAAAGCGTTACTACGAAAACACATCTTTACCGATACTTGTAGTAACGCTTTTTACTGATAAGAAAAGAGATTATCACCCTTATTCAAGATTGCCACATTTACTGAGTTGTTGGTGCTCATAGGCCTTTTTAATGGCACTTAGGCTACGCTGCACCTCTCCACGCCCTTCTAGCAGATTAGCAAAGCGGAAATATGAGGTGGCAGCGAGTTCATGAGCATTCGATGCTTCTAACAACTCGAATGCTTGAGCAAAGTATTGATCCGCAGAGGTAAAATCACCCGACTGATGGCAAATCTGCGCCAAAGCAATCAGTGCCTGCCCCTGAGTCTGGGGATCAGAGCTGGCACGAGCAAAGGTTAATGCCTCCCGCGCCTCACGTTCAGCTTCCTGCACCTGTCCAAGTTTGAGCAGCAATTCAGCTAAACCCGTATGACAAAGTGAAGCGGCAATCTCATCATTTAACTCACGCTCGATGGCAATTGCTTGGCGATACTCTTTCTCAGCCCCCTCAAGATCGCTCTGTCTCTCCAAAACTTTACCTAGACGCAGGTGCGTTAGACCCACAAGACGCTGCTCATCACGCATTTCGTAGATAGCCAAGCTCTGCATAGCATACTCACGTGCCATAGCCAGTTTGCCAATCGACTTATAATGCTGGCTAATCTCCATATACTTGCGAGCAAAGCTCTTTGTATCACGTTCCATCGCCTCCAGAGTTTCTAGAGCACGGTAGTAAAACGCAATAGCCTTCTCCAAGTCACCAAGGCGAAAATAGTCACTGGCCAGATTACTAAAAACCTCTAGTGAGAAGATGGGATCGTTAATCTGCCCACGTTCAATCGCTGAATAACAACAAAGATGATTTTCTACTGCAAGCGTATAATTATAAAGCAAAAAATAGGCTTTTCCTAACAGATTGCGAGCACGTTCAGTATACTCAGTATCACCAAGTGCTTCTCCTTGCGCAACTGCTGAACGCAGATCAACAACTGCTTCTTGATATTCCCTAGAACCGAGATGGATCTTACCACGCAAAAGATAAAGACGACAAACTTGATCGGTTGTAATGCGTTCAGGTTGAATAGGCTCAAGCAACTGAGTAGCTTGCCCGTACAACCCCTGCTGTACCAGCACATTGGCTTGCAAGAGATCAACATCGATACGCAGGTCTGGCCCAGAGTCGGCAGGAGAATAACCAACGACACGCGCCTCAGCAGCTCCAGAGGGAGAACCTTCGAGCAGGAAAGTCAGAGGAACATCTAGACGACGCGCAAGAATGGAGAGAGCTTTCAATGAAGGACGAATCTTGCCACGCTCAATTGCCGAAATATACGAGATCGAAAATTCGGGGGCAGCCAGTTGAGCTTGAGTCATACCAAGCTTGGTACGAACCTCACGAATATTAGTACCCACTCTGGCAGCAACTGCTTTACCAACATTGGTAGTTTCAACGGAAGGCATAGGAACAAGTCCTTTCACAAAGAAGGATATCATTAGATCATACTTTACATTACAAAGTCTATCATAGACTGTTATTCTAGTCAATCCATATTGTACTTTTCTCTTCGCTTTATTATATAATCTCTCTCTCTTCTCGATCATGGAGATATCGAATATTGTTTCAACCAAATTTGAATTCTTATTAGTAGTAGGATCTTCCTTAAGATACATCTAGCAAAAAACATTGAGTTCTATTATACTGCACTATCATTAAACTATTCTTTGGGGATATTTCAACATGCTCTACTTAGTCGCAACACCTATTGGTAATTTGAATGATATAACCTTGCGAGCATTGGAAATTCTTCGTCAGGTCGATCTGATTGCCAGTGAAGATACACGTAAAACAGGATTATTGCTTAAGCATTTCGATATTCAAAAACCACAGATATCTTTTCATGAGCATAATGAGCAACGCGTTGGAGAACGTATTGAGGAATTACTCAAACAGGGACAGTCCGTGGCAGTGGTCAGCGATGCAGGAACACCCGGTATCTCTGATCCAGGCTTTACTCTGGTGCGCAGAGCTATTAATTCACAGATCGATTTCACTATGATTCCAGGTCCTACAGCTTTTGTCATGGCACTGGTGCTCTCAGGCTTGCCGGTCCATAGCTTTACTTTCCGTGGCTTCCCACCGCGCAAAACAGTTGGTCGACGCAAATTTCTAGAAGTCGATAAATACTCTCCCCATACACTTATCTATTATGAAAGCCCGTATCGTCTGGACGGTTTCCTGCGCGATGCATTGGACGTTTTTGGGGATCGGCAGGCAGCTATTGCCAATGATCTCACTAAAATGTTTGAGAAGGTAGAACGAGGGACGTTATCCAGTCTGCTAGCATCGGTTGAGCAGACAAAGCTGAAGGGCGAATTTATTGTGGTCATCGAAGGAGCAGTAGAGCCACACTAATACCTCCTTTATTCCTATATAAGGAATAGGAAATGCTCAAAGTTTATGACATCATCCTAATAGAACAAGTCCTTGCTTGCCATAGGAAAGAGAAAAACACAGAGGGGATATCCTAACTATCTGGTATCCCCTATTTGGATACAGAATGCTCTTATGCTTGCATAGTGTTCAGGAATTGTCCAATTTCGGAGAGCGCAGCCATGGCACGACAGGTGATCTCTACTGATTCATAGTAGGGAATACCTTCTTGACGCAAGATTTGAAGAGCTTGGATATCATAGCGGGCATAGACGGTCTGGACAAGTATGGGTTTCTGATACTGGCGAGCGAGACGACCGAGTTCGTGGGCTGCTGCTTCCTCCCGAAGTCCAAAGGCTTCTGAGAGCAACATGCGATAGCCACCGAAGAGCCCTGTAATGATCAGACCATCAACGTCAGGATCTTTGAGACAGACTTCTGCAAGTGTTGCAAAAGCCAGTGGGTCTTCATCAGCAGCTCCAGCGACATCGACGGGGTTAGTGGAGGTAGCACGTTCCGGCATTAATTGACGCAAGCCCTCTTGGGTCTGCTGACTAAGGATGGGCACCTCCAAACCTGCACGGATGATGGCATCACCTGTAGCAACGGCGCTACCTCCACCATCAGCAATAATGACAATGCGACGTCCGCCCTTTGGTGTTAGTGGTTGCATAGCCAAGGCCTGAGCAACAGGATAAAGTTCATCTGAGCGTAAGACACGAACTACCCCACTACCAAGCAAGTTGGTATCGTGATCTGGACGTACTGAAGCGTGAGTACCTGTATGGGCAAGGGCCGCACGTACACCAACCTCAGTGGCTCCGCTGAGCAGAATAACGACGGGTTTATAGCAGCCTTGCTCGTACATCTGGCGAGTCATCTGCTGCAACGTCTCTTCCTGGATAGCCTCAACGTAGCCCGCAATGACTGTAGTCCCCGAATCATGTGCCAGATAGTGCATGCATTCAGGAAAGGTGACATCCACAGCATTGCCGATACTCAAGAATGTATTGAAGCCCAAACCATCTAGTTGCGCTTGAGCATACCAATACATGCCAAGGTTGCCGCTCTGTGAGACCAAACCGATCGGTCCAACGGGAAGGGGAAAGACCATACCCAAGGCATTGAGTTGAGAGCGGTGAATATAGAGACCCATGCAGTTGCTGCCAATAATGCGAATGCCATGCTCACGACAACGACTCACAAGCTGCAATTCGAGGTCGCGACCAGCAGATCCCGTTTCGCTAAAGCCCGCAGTAATCATCACAATCCCTTTGACTCCATGGGCGATGCAGTCTTCAACAGCCTGCGGAATGTGATTGAAGGAAGTGGCAATTACTGCTAAATCGGCATGACCAGGTATGTCACGGAGACTACGATAGACGGGACGTCCTAGAATTTCAGGAATGGAAGGGTTGATCAAAAAAATATCGCCGGGGAATCCCCCCTCAATAAGTTGCTTTGCTACTACATGCCCCCACTTCTGGGGCGCACGCGAGACGCCCAAAATAGCGACTGAGCGAGGTTGCAATACTTCTTCTAACGGATATGGCTGGATATTCATAGATTCTCCTTAGTAATGATTGAGCTTAGGATTATTATACTCATATACTAGATCAAAAATTGCTTCACCTGGGATCTTTCTCCCAGGACCCCGCCTAAGGGATCTCATAGACGAGCATCCTCCAGGCGGCTAGGTGAACGGTGATGAGCAAGCAGGGATCATGGTTCTCAAATCAGGATCGTGCACCCTGCAGCACAGTAGACCATGAGTCTACCAACTCTACATGAACACTGCAATGGTCTTTTCCGCTATGGCCAAGTTGACTATCTTGCCACCTCTGCATCGAAAACCTAATGAACGCTCAGGTAGATCCAGCCACTTTTGCTTTATTTGAATAAACCCTTATACATTTAAATATTATTCCCTGCGTGATACTACACCCTATTTAATTTTTCACTTAAAAATGCCTTCAAATCCACTGAAGGCATATTATATCTGCTAGCTGTATTAAAGTGATCTTCAGTATTATATCCCCAAATAGCCCAAATAGCATGGTATCCTGACTGCCTAGCTTCCATCACATTAGGCAAATTGTCATCATAAAAATGGATATCTTTAGATTCAATATTTTCTAAATGTTCTATCTCACGAAGTGCAGCAATCTTAGATTGCAACTCACCAAAGATATATCTCTTCTCAAGATGGAAACCATTATGTTTGAGAATAGCAATAACTGAATTTGCATCCTTAGCAGTCACGATATAAGTGGGCAGAGTGACAGAGGCCAGAAATTCCGCCATGCCAGGGTACAGTTGATGATAGCGCAACCATTCCTCAGTTTTCTCTTGGCGAGCCCAATTTCTATAACTAGAAACTTTCTTAACAAACTCTTGAATATCCGCAGATCGAATCGATTGATATACTTCGTCGAAATCTTGTTGGTTGCGAATTGATGCCGCGTGTTCCAGAAATGGTACAAAGAAGTGTCCAAGATGTTTAGCAAAATTACGGCAATGCTTGAAACGCTCTATAAACCCTATTGGTATCCTAGCAAGTCCTGCGTCACTAAAATCTATGAGATGCATTCCATGATAGCCGTTCCAAGTAACGAGAACGCACTCATTCAATCCATC
>CBJMBI010000171.1:0-7630 GCA_966427955.1 uncultured Ktedonobacterales bacterium | reverse complement strand
GATCCAAGTTGCCTGACGTCGGCTTTCCTGCTCTCTTGCAAGCAGAGGTTTTGCGTGAGTGGAACGAGCTGGAGACAGCGCGATCTTTGGCAACTGAAGGCATCTCCTTGTACGAACAAGCTACCTCGCTATTATCGCTCACTCTTTTGTACCTTGGGTATGCGGTACTGATACGTCTCTTCCTCTCATGCGGAGATTTGGAGGCCACACGAGAGGCTTTCCAGCAGCTTGAACGATTTGGCACGAGCATGAACCAGCCTTGGCATATCCACATCCATTCCATGTTTACCACAGTCGATCAGGTTCGGCTCTGGCTGGCCTGTGGAGAACTAGAGCAGGCTACATGTTGGGCTGAGGAACTGAATGTGATCAAGCAGTCTCTCACTCCCTTTGCACGTGAACGACAAGAGGTAGCTCGGGCCCGCGTTCTCCTCGCCAAAGATCAGCCAACCGCTGCTCTGCAGTGTTTAGATCCTGTGGGCCAGCGAGCCACCGCTGGTCAGCGCTGGGGACATGTGATAGAAATCCGCCTCTTGCAAGCTCTAGCCTATCAGAGGCTTCATGAGGAGTCTCAAGCACTCAGGGCCCTCTCGCAGGCGGTCTATCTCGGTGAGCCGGAGGGTTACATCCGCTCCTTTGTGGACGAGGGTGCCCCCATGGCCGATCTGCTGAGCAGACTATGGGAAGAGCAACACCATACTGGACCCACTCCCTATCTTGACACACTGCTTACCGCCTTTGGCCAGGAGAGCAAGATGCTCAGACACTCCTCAAAGAAAAAGAGGCGCATTCCCCGCATAGCCGAGAGGGTCTAAAAGGGGTAGCCTCTTGTCACAAGGGCCAAGTCATGCTACACTCCAATAAAAGATTACAACTTTTTTAGCCGCTGCTCGTACAAAACTAAAGATGACTGTGCTTCTTGTCGTCTTACCAAGAGTGCCAAGTGAAAAAAATAAATGAGCGGTGAGAAATGCTAGATTCTACTATAAGTGCTTCAAATATACTGGGGGGGGCGGGGGCAGGGTTGATCGCACAGCCGGCACGTAAGAACCGTCGTAACCAGAAAAGTGCAACTGTAACTCGTGTTGCGGATACACAGGGTATCGCCACCACCGAGGCGATTAGCAGCCAGATGAAGGCAGGAGCCATCGTGGAAGCGATGAGCGATGCTGAGCTTGTCGAGCTTATCCTTCAGGGTAACCAGGAAGTCTTCTCGGTGCTCGTCGAGCGATACAAAGATGCTGTACAAAATCTCGCTTACCGCATGTTGGGCAATGCTACGGAAGCTGAAGATATAACGCAGGAAGCATTTGTGCGGGCCTATACACAGTTGGCTACCTATAAGCCTGTTCATAAATTCAGTACCTGGCTACTCTCTATCGCTTCCCACTTGGCTATTGATCAACTCAGGAGGCGACGCTTCCTGGCTCTTCCTCTGGAGGATGTCCCCTTTCTTGAGTGGATTGTAGATGTTGGGATTAGCCCCGAACAATCTGCCTTGCAGGGAGAGCAACAGGACGAAATTCAGGAATATCTCCAACGCTTACCCAGCAAATATCGTGCGGTGATCGTCTTGCGTTACTGGTATGACTTTTCTTATGATGAAATTGCTTCTGCTCTCAAATTGACTCCCCCACTGGTAAAAGCGCGTTTGCATCGGGCTCGTGAATTACTGGCTCGTTATATGCAGCAAAAGACAGCAAAGGAGCAAACTGATGCACTGCCATGAAGCTAAAGAATGGCTGGGTACTCAGTGCAATAGCTATCGTGTGTTGTTATGTCCCCCAGCCTTGCAACAACATCTGAAGCAATGTCCTGCTTGTCGTGCTTTTCTGCAGCGTCAACACCATGTAGATGGTGTGCTTGATACTCCAACTCCGCCACTCATACGTGCAAGTATCTCAACATCTCAGATTATGCAGGCTGTACAGGAGAGGAAACGCATTACTCAGCAGCTAGAGGACATTCGCCGTCAACAACATACCCGCATGCAGCGTTTACGTGCCGTCGGAGCTGTCAGCCTTGCTGTGGGGCTCTTTACGCTAAGTAGCATTCCACTGTTCTTCTTTGCTATACTTGTTATCCAGACCGATGTGGCAGCAAAAGCACTTGTACTGCTCAGTGGTGCCATTGATTTATTTGTTATCCTTGCACAATATTTACAGGTGGAACTAACGCTACTCACACGGGATAGTTGGCTACTCTCAGCTCTTGCGTTTGCTGTAGTGGTCATGATGGGGATATGGCTTCACTTGATGCGCTATCCACAGGAAGTCTAAGCAGATATGCGAGGATCATGGTCATGCAGGTGGGCTGACCAATGGCAGGGAGTTTCTCATATGTACAAGGTCTCGCGAAAACAACAGTACATGCTTACGTTGCCAAGGCTTATGCTCTTCGCAGCATTCTTCATAGCTAGTGGGATAGGAGCATTGCAAGGGGAGACACTGACGGCTTTGGCTGCAGAGGCCACTGGGAAAATACAGCTTGCAGACAAAACTGCTCTACGATCCTTCATGGACTGCACCGAAGGACATCGCGGTCCTTCCTTCAATAGTGCAGTGGTGGTGAATGATGAAGAGGTTATTTGCAGCGATCTGACCGCGTTTGGTGGATCAGTTACGATTCACGGCGTTGTCAAAGGGGATGTGGTGGTGTTCGGAGGAAATGTTGTGATTGATGGGACGGTTAACGGCAATGTGACTACCTATGGGAGTAATCTGACCTTACAGGATAGCGCTCAAGTCGATGGGGATGTTCATGTGTGTGGGGGGGTCTGGACAGGAAGCAGTGATTCTCTCCTCCATCGGAGTGTCTTTTCATGTACTAGGAGTCTGGGAACGCTTTTAACGAGTATCAGTGGAGCAAATATGCGTTTTTGGTCCACTTTGATATGGGTCATACTGGGTATGTTGTTAACATCGCTGCTGCCCGAACATGTTATGCTGGTACAGACGACGGCGAAGAACAAGATGGGCCGAAGCTTTGCTCTTGGGCTTTTAAGTGTCTTGCTGGCTCCTGCTATCCTTGCTGTATTGGTTGGACTTATCATTTCTATCCCGTTAGCCATTCTCGTCTCCGTTGGATTGATTGCAGCATGGGCTCTGGGGATGGTCGCTATTGGTTGGGCTGTTGGTGATTACATCGTGCGCTCTGTAGTTCCGCAGTACAGCTCACGTCTTCTACAAGTTACCGTGGGAATGGCTGCGTTGGCATTAGCTGGGTCTCTGCCTTCTATTGGCCTGTGGATTACCATTGGATCAGGGTTGGTCGGATTGGGAGCTGTCTTGTTAAGCCGTTTTGGAACACGGCTGTATGGTCCACCTAGACATCCACTTCCACTTTAGACTACCAGTTCTGTATGTAAACACTCATAAATCCGGACATCCTTCTGTTAAAATAGCTAATCTTTTTGAACAGAAGGGTTCTTTGCATACGTGTGAATTGGTGGTAGGATACGTAGTAGTGAGAATAGAAGTAACTACTCAGGTCTCACAATCGAGCTGATCAATGCCATTGGTTGTCATCGAGAGGTGCCCGATTGATTGCGTCCACTGTACCTGTGTACCTGAGGGGTTATGTATTGAAATACACAAAATTTGTTGGAAAGATGGGACGGACATCAGCGACGTGCGATGTCGTGAGGTGCCGCCGAGGTGAACATGAGCATTGATGTAGAACTTACAGATCTGGCTTACGGGGGTGATGCCGTAGGCCGATATGAGGGACGCGTTCTTTTCGTCCCCGGAGGAATCCCAGGAGAACGAGTACGGGTTGAGATTGTCGAGGAACGTCGGGGGCATGCACGTGCAGAGTTGCTTGAAGTCTTGCGTCCTTCCCCTGAGCGGGTTGAGCTTGCCTATCCAGATCTGGCCCGTTGTGGATGCAACTGGCAGCATATTGCTTATCCAGCGCAATTGACCTGGAAGGCTCATATTGTGCGGGGATTGCTGGTACGCATTGGCAAGCAGCCTGATGCCCTCGTTCATCCCATGATTGGTATGCCGGCTGGCATCTCTCCTTGGCACTATCGCAATTATGCCTTATTTTCGGTT
Organism: uncultured Ktedonobacterales bacterium; assembly: GCA_966427955.1. Taxonomy (GTDB): domain Bacteria; phylum Chloroflexota; class Ktedonobacteria; order Ktedonobacterales; family Ktedonobacteraceae; genus DASYAN01. Next base: position 3,575 of record CBJMBI010000171.1, on the reverse strand, counting down.
GGGCCTGCTGGTGAGGTTGGGTGTAAGTTAACTGAGAGCCATGAGGTTCAGGATCTTGAAGAGTATGGCCTGTTTCATCCTGCTCTCAATCAAGTATATCAGTTGGTACGTAAAAAGCTGATGGATTATTTCGGCAATACGTTAGGTGAAATGATCCAGAGCTTTACTATTCGTGGTGCAATTGGGGCTGTCAGTAATACCGTTGCGGGGATGGTTTCTCCCACAATCAAGGCTGTTCCTACGCTCTTAATTGTTCATGCACGTCCTGGTTCGTTGATCGAAAATCCACAGCATTTGGCTCAGGAGTTGATGGGGATTGCCCCTGGTATCGTTGGGGTAATTATTGAGCGTGTTGGTGGTCGCTATGGGCGAGTCTTCGTTGGCCAGGAATTTCTCACGGACGTTGTTTTGGGGAGGCGCTACCGCGTTTCGGCTGATTCGTTCTTCCAGGTGAATCCTGTACAGACCTCTGTGCTTGTTGAAAGTGCGTTGGCTATGCTTGATCCACAGCGTTCAGATGTTGTTCTTGATGGATACAGCGGCGTTGGTCTCTTCTCGGCTTTCCTGTCGTCGATGGCCTCTCGTGTGATTGCTGTTGAATCGCAACCCAGCGCTGTGATGGATGCTAGGGCGGGTGCTATTCTTAATAACCAGAATAATGTTTTGGTGTTTGAGGGAACTCTAGAGCGCCTTTTGGGCCAAATTCACTATCGGCGTGAACGCATTGATCTTGCTCTAGTTGATCCTCCACGGGCAGGCTGCCATCCGAAAGCTGTGCAGGCTTTGCAGGTTCTTGCTCCACGCACAATTGTCTATGTGTCGTGTGATCCTAGCACACTGGCGCGTGATATCGCGGCCCTCTGTGCTGGTGGACGTTATCAGTTGGTCGAAGCTCAGCCGATTGATATGTTCCCACAGACTTATCATATTGAATGCATTGCTTTGTTAACTCGCGTGGGTGTGCGCTAATGGCGATCCGTCCAGGCAATTCATTTGCTGCTGGACGGACGCGATAAATTGGTTTTTCTCCATGAAGGGCAAGAATGTGTCTGGATTCTTGCATGGGTGTGTCTTATTCTTTTTAGCGTGCTCCTGGGGTGGCAGAGGCAGCTCTTTTGCTTAGGACAATCTCGATTTGACTGCCTTTTTCCATGAGTGTTCCTGGCGGAGGGTCCTGGTAGACTACGTGGCCTGGTGGGATCTCGGCATGGTCAACTGCTTCGCCTCTGACTACCACGTCCAGTCCACATTCTTGGGCATGGGCCATTGCCGACAGTAGATCCATCGTTCTCAAGTTGGGTGCTCCTTTACTGGTAGTCATATCTTCTAGTGTGGCTACGACTGTGCTGAACCAGGTATAGAGGTTTTTCTTGTCGGCATTTTCTTTTTTTATGGCATCTTCCTTGTCCTTATGGCTTTTAATACCCAGAATCTCATCCTGCAATACAAATGGTTGGTCGACATTGTACATGATAATATCGGGATTGTTGCCTGGTGTTTCGATATAAACGTCACCAATATCAAGGAGACGTTGTAGTACGTTTTGTACTTTTACCTTAATGTCCCTGATGTTTTTGTATTCAGCCTCGTCATGCTTCTCAAAGAAGAAAATGAAGTCTCGTTCAATATCGATAATGCGTCTGTTGGTGAGAATATACACATCATCGATATAGTTCATATAGATCAGGGCCATGGATATCAAGATGGTTATCACAACGAGCCCCATGCCAAACCACCAGTATGATTGTAGGCTTTTCGCCACGATGCCTATCTGTGGTCCCGCGATTGCTAACGGCAAGGCGATTAAAAGGAGTAGGATCGGGAGTGACAAGTTGCGCCAGAGGACATAGAGTGAGCGTTGTACATACTTGACTGTATACTCACCAGAGAGGTAGCGTACATTGCAGGGAATGCGTAGAAAGCCACCAAAGGTGCGCCTTGGTCCAATAAAAGGGTCTGCTCCAAATACGGGTGGTCGACCAGCATCGGCATCTACTAGCTGGGGAACAGGTTTCTCTTCTCCCAGCTTCTTCAAAATCCCATGCAGCTCTTGATCTTTTGGAGCGGGTATTGGAGGATCTTTGGGCTTTTTTGCCTTAAAGTCCTCCCAAGCTCCGATCAAAGCATCTCGTACCTGTCGGGGATTAGGGATATTTTCGATGTTAAATTTGCCTCCTGCCAGGTAGACATGCAGGGTACCAAAGCCAATTACTAAGCCGAGAAGATTATTCATATCGAGGCCTACCTGCTGCACTTTTTCAATCGGCGTCTGTAAGCGCTTTGGTTCGAGGAGACCACGGGAATAGATGATCCGTTTGTTAGTGATGATATATGTTTCATACCACCAACTGATCAGGTCGCGATAGGCAAACCAGCCTCCGGTTCCCAGCATTGCCAGAAAAATTGCCAGTTCAAGTAGGTACCACAAAGAACCCAAGATGGGCATTGTGGCAGCACTCCATAGGATGAGAATGAGTGCTATGGTGGAGGCTATGAAGGGTAAAGCCGGTTGTACCAGGAACCACCAGTGTCGGCGCACAAGCAGGCGCACTTGCTCATCTGGTTGCTGACCGAAGAAGTACCATCGCTTATCGCGGCCACGCCAGAATTGGAGCAAAACAAGGCTACGACGCCAAAAACGCCATGGAACATCATTGCTAGGGGCAGCAGGGGTGGTCTTAGATTCGTTGGCCATGTCTGTTCACCTCAAGATGGTTAGTCCAGTAAGTTCAGTTCTATCAGTAGCTTTAACGTTGGAGCACTGATAAAAGACTCCACTATTTCTTCTTCTTGATACGTGACGCAATAAATGCAGTGATAAGCGATATAATCGAAAAGATTATGATCGTTGGTACAAAGGTGCTTGGGTCTGGCAGTGGCACTTGTATTTGGTGATTGCCAGGTCCTCCAGTGGTTGTCACATAGGCACTCAGGTAGAAAAGGATAAAAGCCCCTGAGATAAGTGCTGGAATAATCCCGAGGAAGCGCTCTTGGGGAGTCTTGGGCCCCTCAAAGGCTTTATATCCAATATAGTAGCCGAGAGCGACTATCAGCGTAAAAATGATCAGTGACCAGAATGGACCACCCAGGAAGCTGAGAGCTTGAGTGGTAGGAGGAGAAGAGGTTAATTGTCCAGACCCACTGAGGTAGGCAATGGCATTTCCTAGGCGCACCAGAAAGCCATTTAAAACATCACTGGTGTCTGAACGGACCAGAACGACAGCGAGTAGAATAAACACCAGAGATATCACTTCTCGGCGCCAGCCCCGCCTGAAACCTACTACACCAAAAACAAACATGCTAATAAAGAAACATTGTTCTGTGTTAAGAGGCAACATATATTCTACATCTCCCTTTGGCCATTTGAGATATCAACCGCTACATGTCCTTCTATAGGACAACAACGACAAAAGAGGTCTCTAGTTCTTGCTCTTTGAGGTATCAAGCAGGATGCATTCTCCAAAGAGACAACCAAAAGAGCAGTCCCAGGCTCTCTCCCCCAAATCCCGTTCTTGCACTTTATCATACCACAGCTTATCTCCAAAACCTAGGGGATGAGGTAGCAAATTCACCAG
>CBJMBI010000170.1:0-7638 GCA_966427955.1 uncultured Ktedonobacterales bacterium | reverse complement strand
GGAGCTACGACGGCGTCTGTTCTTCACAGCGTTCGTTTTCCAACATTGTCTCTTTAATGCGTTTGCGCCACTTGTTCGCAGTGCTTGTGCTCATCGTTAAGGCCTCGGCAATCTGGCGATCGGTCGCCTCTGGATGTCGAGCAAGGTAGGCTCTGACACGCTCGAGGTTATTCATCTCTTGTTCGTGACCATGCCCTCCAGGAGCTTGCTGGGCTGCGTTCGTCTCGTATTCGCCTTCACATGCTCTTGTGTTCGCCTTCTGTTCGCTCTGGGGTGAGGGTAAGGCTTCCAGCGGCAGTGATTCCTCTGAGACCGTCACTTGAGCCAGTGCCGCACGAAGTGCATCGATCAATTCAGGAGTGAGTACAAGCTGCGTCGGCTGTGGTACATCGACCTGTGCAGGTGTCGGAGGCACCGACTCACTCTGCACATGGCGCATCGCATGAGCCACAATGAGGAGTACGATCACTAGAGAACGAACCCAGATCAGGACCTCAACAGGGAGAAACACATGTCCATACGCTGCTTCAAGCGTCAAGTTCAATGTTTGCTGCACACTCTCAATATTGCTGACAATAGCAGCAGTAAACAACAACAAGAGGGAAAGGAACCCGTGAAGAATGCATTTCACGCGCTCGCCCTGAGCATGATAGCGAAAAGTGCGAAGAATGGTTCCCGCAACGCTGGCATCAATGGCGATACATTGGGTCCAAGCCCACACCCGTTGCATCACCAGGTTGTCAGTGAGCACGGAGCCTTGTGTGAGCACATTGGCCATACTGGCGATCAATCCAAATGCTAAGAGCAGAACAGAGATACTCGAAGTTAGCTCGAGAATATAAAGAATGGCGGTATCGATCTTCTCAATGCTGCGAAATTGCTTCATGATGGCCTCCTTTCTATCGTTCGTCAGTTCGTCTGGTTGTCTTGTTGCTCTGACTTGACTTGATCACGTCGAGCCAAAGGAATGGTGAGTGTTCTTGGATGTCGGTTGGAGAGACGAGATAGCGTGCATGGTCTTCTCTCCATGGGCTTCGAAGCATGAGTTCTATCTCCGCTCCGTCCGTGACTGCAAACTGGTACAGGTCCACCGCGACTCGTAGGGGACCTGAAGGGATATGCTCCACTTCTTCCGTGAAGGTGAAGCCACAATCACAGGTAGTCACGATGCTTTGCTCGTTGGTAGCCCGTAAGCTCACCATCATGGTGATCAGCTTGTACCCATATTTCTGCTGGTAAACCAGCGCCCCTCGATATCCTTCGACGGGCTTCTAGCTTTGATTGATTGTTCTCTGCTGATTGGTCATGGTTCGCGGTTCTCCTTTCGAACCTATGAAAATGTTTCTGTCTGTGCTACACTGTTTTCAAGAAGTGAATAAGAACACCAGTTCTCCCAAAAAGGAGCATACGATGTCTGACCTAAAGCATCCTCTGATCGAGCAGGCCTATCACTCTGCTGAAGATTGCTATGCACAAGCCAATGCGACGATAGACTTCCTGGATCAAGCTCTGGAGGCTCTCCAAGAAGAAAGACCAGAGGTCCGTGAAGCTCTTACGCAGTCGTTTATCAAAGCGGATCAATTGATCGATCACTGCGGAGAAATCGTTCAAGAACTCCAGCAGCTTCGTCTCAAGTACTGCGCTGCACATTCTCCATCTGGTTTGTCCCCTGATCTGGATTTGCTGAAGGAGACACTTGCTGGGATTGAGCAACGGCGTCAAGCACGCAGGCTGAGCGAGCAAGAGAAACTATGAACCAGCTTTGCTCTGCTGACGAGCTACAATCACTGTTCGCCGGACGGTTTCATAGGAGACGCCGTAATCGTCAGCGACTCGCCGCAAGGGTTCCTGATTCTCCACGACGCGACGGAGCACCGTTGGCCATTCTTCAGCAGGAATCCCATAGCCGGGCTTTGCGGGACCTGGATGGCGTTTTGTGAGTGGCAGCACAGAAACACCACTTGCGCGATTTTGATCTTTTTGAAGAAGCTGTTGAAATTTTTGATAGAGGTAACTTGAGGGGGAATGGAAGTGGATTAACACTGGTGAGAGAGAGGTCGTAGCCCGTCGGTTCCGCCCTGCCTATTTGTAGATTTTTCTACAAATAGGCTTTTCATTATGGTTTTGTTTACATTATAAGTAGAATTCTCACTTATTGCATCCCCTTAAACAAGCTTGTGACCGTAACTTTTCAGGAATATATGACGAGAAAGGTCACTGCCCGGTCAGCTCATGCGCTATCTCGATCCAAAGACAAGCTTTATTAAAGCAAACTCATATGGACATCCTATCTTGCTCGCAGAAAATCATGTCGGTTCCGCGATCGAGTGCAACTACGTTAAATGGCCACGAGTACGCTATTTAAGCTCAATTTGGACAAGTTTCTGAGTTCTACCACCAGATAAATAGAGCACTCTACCAGTTCTTTACTCTGAAGAGCATTGAGTGCAGATTTGGACCATTAAAATGAACTGAATAATGATGTTTTGAATCTCTTACAGTTCTAACAGAGCTATTATCCTTCATTGTACAACAGCAACATGAAGAGAATGTGCTATACTATCCTTGAGCACAATACAAACAGAGCATACCCATTTGAACGCGCATTCTCTCAACTACCAGACCGATCTGATCAGAAGATGGAGGAAGCCATGCAGCCAATTAAAATTATTGTAGAAAAACATGCAAATGGTTATGTTGCTTATCCATTAGGCTTAAAAGGTGTTGTTGTTGGCGAAGGTGACACCTATGGAGAAGCCCTTGACGATGTGAAATCTGCCATCCGTTTTCATATTGAGACATTCGGCCCGGATATCTTTGACACAGATTCCCAAGTACTAGAAACATTTGTTGCAGAAACAGAGGTTGCACTCTAGTGGCACACTTTCCCGTTGATGCTCCTAAGCTCAAAGTTATCAAAGCTCTTGAATTGCTTGGCTTTTCCCTCGTTCGAGAACGAGAACATATCGCGATGATTCGCGAGCATGCAGATGGTTCGAAAACACCTTTGACCCTTCCCAATCACAGTAAGATCAAGGGATCTACCTTGAGAAGGATCTGCACACAAGCAGGCATCTCACGAGATGAATCTTTGAATGCTTATCGAGATGCGTAAGCTTATCATAAAGGTACTAATGGATTGGTTCGGGAAGACCGCGTAACTTCGCAGCATCTTTAATTGCTCGCCTCTGAGCGTCAATGCTATAATTGTCCTTCTACATTGGAGAGATCTATCAGGAGCTATATATGGACACTCTGCGGAGAATGGGCGAAATAAAAGAACTTGCGCTGCGTGCAGACATATGGATTCATTCCGCTTTCCACATTAACCTTTCTCAAGTAATTTCACGCTTACCAGTAATTCCCCATACCAAGCGCCCCATCGGGCTTGAGCTTTTTTTACGAAAATCGACCCATGTCATTCCTTTAAGAAAAACGGGAAGTAGAGGCTTTTCTTTTGCATTTGCTAGAATTACTGGAATAACAGGTTTCCCCATCCTTACAAATTCGCGCAAAAATGCCTCCAACTCTAATTGTTGCCAGGGACCAACTCCATTTTTACCAACAAAAATTGCAGCAGATCTGATTTGCTTTATTTGCATTTCTAATAGCCTCTGCCAAGGTAAACCAGGTCGTAGTTCCCATTCATCCAACCAAGGCAGAATACCACGCTTCCTTAAAGCTTTTCCTATCTCCATTACTCTAGCTTTATCCTCAGAATTATAGCAAAGAAATACGTCAAAATCTCCTATTTCCATCCTTCCTTCCAAAACAGTATCAGCTACTTGACGTTCTCGTTGGACATCTGCAGCTACATTCATATCAGTAATAGATATAGCTTTTGATAGTTTTGCAAACTTCTCTTTATCTAGGCGTTTTTCTTTATCCAGCAAATCTGTTTTTACATCACAAACACTACATCTTATCCAATCATACCCTTTTTCTTGACGGGCATTTACTTGAGCCTCCGAAAAAAGTGTACCACAGTCCATACAAGAGAAGATACGTTGCCGATGAAGAGTATTAGGCAAAGAATGCTTCTTTAAATGATCTTCAACATATTGATCAAAATAAAAGCGTGTTTCTTCGCTCACCTCCTCATCAAAAAATAGGGTAATTTCACCTCTCCCTTCGCCCAAATTACGCAAAAACAATCCACATGTTCCTCCTGAATAAACTACATAAGTAATTGCATCTTTCCATAGATCCTTTTTTCTGAAAATTTTACTATGTGAGAGGCGTACAGCTAATGTTGCATAAATATTTACTATAGGTCCTTCAAAACTAAATATTATAGATTTACCTTTTGGATCAGGCATGTCAGGATTTTCTCTAGTCGATTGAGACGGAAACACAAGGTACGATCCATCTTCGCCCTGTTCTCGAAGAGCAATCTCCTGCCGCATCATTTGCTCTATTACGGCTATTATTAGTAATTTTTCATTTTCGCCATCTTTTATTCTTTCATCGCTAGGGATCCGAAATAATCTATTTATTGCATTTTCTTCTAATATGCTCCCTAATCCATCTGGCTCATCTTTCACTGCATTCACCAATGCTGATGCATACATATCAAGAAGCTCTGGTTGAAGTAAAACTAAATTGCCAAAACTGAGCTGCTTAATCAAATCTCTTGACTCCACCCTACCAATACAAGTCATAAATTCATCTTTTACATAATCTAAATTGTTATTTCTCTCTTCGGATCTTTCAAACAACCTATATAAGTCATCTGTTGTTGACAACAATCTACCAGTGCTTTTCTCTTCCATCAGAAAATCTTTGATCCGCTGAAACAATGCAGTTGAACTAACTCTAGGTAGTTTCTCCCAATCAAGAGAGTTCTGAATTACTAGCACTAAATCTTTAATGCCCCACCCCTCTTTAGCGCTCGTTTCAATGTAATAGTCGTAATCCATCTGACCCAAAAGCGTGTCTATACGAGAACGGCTAACCCCACTCCCTCCTCTATCCATACGCCCAGCAATAAGAATCTTCTTTAAAGGCAACATAGAGTTTCCCTGAGCATTCTGTGCAAGTCTCAATGCTCGATCCCAGTGATAAACCCCTGCGAATGGGTCTGTTTCGCTTCGAGCATCAAAAACTACTAGCGCGATAACTATCTCATTGAGATGCAACTGATGAATCAGACGGTACCCAGGCTGACCAGCTAAATCCCACAATAATATTTCTCTTATTTCTTTACGGTCACCATCAAGCATCACTTCCTGACGATCAAAAGTCCAAACGTGACGACCATGAGTTGATTCAGTGGCTTTAAAATCCTTTCCAGCTAAAACAAGCCCTAAACCTGATTTACCAACACCGCTATCACCTACTAGCACTACTTTAGCATTAGTATAGTACACTGAAGAATCAATTGGCTTGGTATTTATAATAGTTGCCAAATCTAAATCCCAAATATCGATCTGCCTTCCTCCAAGACGAGCAACCGCTAATTTTGAGGTGAAAGGATGAAAAGCGATAGGACTAGAAACATAACTCTTATATCTGATAAATTCCTCTTTTACATTCAAAACAGCTTCTTTTGTTTCCATATTCCAAAACATAATGGTATTATCATTATCCTGAGAAGCAAGTAAGCGATTATCATAAGAAAAAGAAACGCCAATAACCCGATTTGTATGCCCTTCTAAAATAGAGATTCTTTTACCAAGCCAGAAATCTATTATTTTTATAGTAACATCTGAAGTTCTCACAAGCATTCGCCCATCTGAGGACCAAATCAAATTATGTCCATCTAAAGAGACTATTTGAAGAAGTACACCACTTTTAACATTCCACAATTGTACAACATCAGTTCCTATAGCGAGAGTTCTTCCATCAGGAGACCAAGCTAATGTTTCAGCAGTGCCAGATTGGAGTATACGCAAAATTTGATCAGTTTCTACATCCAATATATAAGTTTCATTAGATGTAGCTGCAATAAATTTTCCATCGGGAGACCAGGAAACACTTTTGATAGTACGGCCATATAAAAAACGCTTAAGCTGTTTACCAGTTTCTACATCCCAAATAATAAGTCCAAGTGTACCACCTGAAGCGATCTGTCGATTTTTGGGGGACCAAGCAATACATCGGCCAGCATCACCTCTAAGGTTTAAGGCAAACCTTTTTGTTTGTATATCTAGTATTTCTACTGTACGATCACTGAATAAAGAAGCAACTTTTTCCCCATCTGCTGACCAAAAAATTTCATCAACTTGCTTCCTTGTTATTTTAACTGAAAATTGAAATTTGATGCCAGGAGGAAGTTGAATTTTCACATTACCATTTTTAGTAGCCATCTAAAGCCCTCATGTTAATTTTTGCCTAAAATCCTAGGCACTAATTATCGTCCAAAACAGGTCTGATTGCAATAACTTTCTTTCTAAATGGAATAACGCGCCTGATTCTATCATAGAAAGCCCTATAATTTGTAGTGCTTCTGACTATCAAGAGACCGCAAAATGGATAGCTCGTTTAGGCATACAGAGAACCCAATTTTACAGCGGTCTTCAAAAAGACTGAAGCCATATGCATACAACCAATGCACCTAGATATATTAGTCATAGTAGGCAGGGTGCAGATCGATGATACTCCATTCTTAAAGAATGGAAAAGCGCTGATTTAGTAGTGCAGACAACGAAATAAGGCTTGCCAGAGCATATAGAGCACGCTATACTACTGCTAATAGAAAATTTCAAACAGTGGGAATGCTTTAGCCGACGTGAATGTCAGAGGTTAAATACATGACAGTCCAGCAATTCGAACCAGAAAAAACCTCAATCCAGCTACATTATGTATATGCCTATGCTGATGGTATCTTTGGTAAGGAATTGGAGAAGCACCTTGCAATTTTACAGAGGCAAGGTTGCATTACCGAATGGCATAGTCATGAAATAACGCCTGCGACCGACGGAAAGTATATATCTGATGAGTATCTCATTACTGCACAAATTATCCTTCTCCTGATTAGCCATGATTTTCTTGCACTTGATTTTTGTTATGGCAGAGTGTTACAACAAGCAGTAGAACGACACGAAAATGGTGAGGCCATTGTAATTCCTATCATTTTACGCCCTGCCAATTGGCAAGATTCTCCGTTTGACCACCTTTCTACTTTGCCTGATAATGGTGAGCCAATCACTCAGTGGGAGAACCAGGACGAAGCATATATTAATATTATAGAAGGTATCCAATATCGAATTACGTCCTTCCGCTGGCCTAGAGGCAGGCAAAAGCTGGTGCCCGAACCTGAAACATCTCTAGTTTCAGAGCAGGAGAATACACATTCCATTAAGCTGTTTTATGTCTATACTGGCGAGGATCAAAATCTGTGCAATCAACTTGAGAAACATCTGGTTATCTTGCAAAAGCAGGGTTTTATCAGTGCATGGTCTAGTTGGGACATTCTTCGAGAATCAATTGCGGACGATGAATTTGTGCTAAGTCTCGGTACAGCACAGATTGTTCTTCTCCTGATTAGCCCTGATTTGCTGGCATCTGAAGCTCTCTACAGTGCTGAAATGGGGCAAGTACTAAGTACAATCAGATTACTTTTTAGGAAATGAGGTATACTCTTGGGAGAAGGAGAGAGCCAAGATGAGAAAACCAATAGAGATCCCCATCCCAACA
>CBJMBI010000169.1:0-7656 GCA_966427955.1 uncultured Ktedonobacterales bacterium | reverse complement strand
AGGCTTTTTTGTTGCCTTGACTCGGCAGGGATGGGGTTCGATAATTGCTGAGTGTACCGTGGTACCGTGCCACCGTACAACAGCAACAATGTGGAGGAAATACGTGTCAAAAATATTTGCAATTGCCAACCAGAAAGGTGGAATAGGCAAAACAACAGTTACAGTAAATTTAGCTGCTGCTCTAGCTAGGGCCAACAAAAAAGTTTTACTAGTTGATATGGACCCTCAAGCCTCACTCACTGAGTATTTCACTAATCCCGTTGAGCTTACCGAGACGATCTACAACGCACTGCTAGACGGTACCACAGTTAAACCGTTACAGTTAGGAGAATACATTCAGCTCCTACCAGCCAACATAGACCTAGCTGCTGCTGAGATACAACTACCAGCCAAGCGCAATCAGGAGAAAACACTTACCAGGATCTTACGCAACTATGAGACAGATTATTGCCTTATCGATTGTCCACCATCGCTAGGTGTGCTTACGACCAATTCACTTACATCCGCTCAGTACGTGCTTGTTCCTGTTGCATGCGAACTTATGGCAGAGAGAACTATCAAGCTTATTCTCTCGACTATAGACGACATTCGAGAGACTGAGCTTAATCCAGGAATAAAGGTCTGGAGAATTATAGCGACACTTTATGATAGGCGTTTAGCACATCACAGAGAGATATTAGAAGCATTAAGAGTAAAGTATGGATCAATGCTCTATGATCAACCAGTAAAGGCTACAACGAAGTATAAAGATGCAGTGACTAATCGAAGCGATGTGAGCGACTTGGACCCAACATTGGGGGATTATTGGGATACTCTAGCCCAGCTACTTATCAATGATCAGGAGAGATAGCGATGTCACCAGCCAAACGAAAGAGCGCATTCTTTAGCGCCACACAGGAAGCTCAGAAATCAGAAGAACAGTGCCACAGTGAAACAGTGAGGCAGGATGGCCATGAAACGCTCTCAGATCATCAACAGATACCCGTACCACCTTCTAGCAGTGCAACAGCTATACCGTCTCACAGTGCCACTGTAGAGCCTTCTCAACGCAAAACAGAAGCACTGTCACAAAGTGGCACGGTTCCACATGAACACGGTGCCACAGTGAAGAAAGAGGCAAAAACAAGCTTCTACTTGACTCCTCAGCAGGTTGAAAAGCTTGATGATCTGGCCTACGAGCACAAAAAGAAGACAGGGAAGAGGATCAACCGGAATGATATTGTGAGGTATCTGATAGATAGATGTGAGCTTGAGGACCTGCGAGACATAGCCAAATAACCATCTCAACCACAACGCCTCAGAATGCGATCCTAGTGCGATCTAGCATACAAAAAGAGAGGTAGCGTCAACTACCTCTCTTGGCTTACTTACACCTCCTCTCAGCGTCCAGTCTCTCGTCTACTTTCCTCCGAATTATACTCTTGCAAGATATCTAGTGCCTTGTCGCGTATCTCAGGATTAGGCACAAAGTTCAGCAGAGATAAAACAAGCTGGCAAAGAATTGTATCCTTTGTCTCTTGCACTTGTGCCTGTTGCATCTTTTCGATGTATATGGAAAGCTTGTTAAGCATTGCTTGCTCTTGAGTTGTCATATTCTACCTGCTTTCTGGTCTAGTGCCTAGACCGCTCTACACTATGCTACGTCGTTAAATCCTATCCTGAGCTGAGAAATCTCCTGACCTTCGTAAATGACTACCTTTGGCGGATGTGCCTTGCTCTTCCTGCCAGACTTGGCTTGCTCAGGATAGAGGATGTTGACTAGCCCTTGCCAATCTCTTGCAGACCTGTAGAAGGCCAGACGCATGGTCTTGTGCAGTTCGAGCGTCTGTAGAGCAAGTTCTGGATTAGCCGCTATTTCGCTGTTCGATAGCTCTTTGCGTGGTACTGAGTAGCTTCCAGTCTTACGGATGCTAGGGAGTACCTCGTTGGTTACCCAACGTCGAAACGCTTTAGCTTCTTTCTTACGGCTGGTAAAGATGAGATGATAGATGCCAGACTCGTTAACACAGAGCATCTTTTGCGGTCCCCCAGGGGTCCGTACACTATACGTACCCTTTTCATCGTCATCAAGTCTACGTAGTGCGGTCTCAGTATCTACAATGTCTAAAACCTTACAAACGTCAGATGCAACCCACCAGGGGGTTTCTTCAGACTGAACGACACGAAGCTCTTGATCTTTGAAGCTAAAAAATTGTAAACTCTTGTCCAAGGTTAATCTCCTTTGCTAATTGCACTCCTTCACAGAGGAGTGTGAATAGTGGCTAGGCTCCATGCTGGTTTCTTGGTCGGAATGGGCATGGAGCTGGGCTAGGCAGCATTTTTTTCTCTTTTCTGCTGTGCCCGTTTTCTGGATGCTTCCCCTGACTTTACACCACGTTCTTTCACGCGGTAACGGTCTACATCCTCTTTCCAATACAGGCTGGCCCGATCATTGATCTTTACTTTCTTGATCTTACCGTATTGAGCCAGCTTCCTTACATAATCTGTATCAATCTGCTTTTTGCTATTTTTGCTGATGATTGCAGCAGCGGTAGCAGCGTCGTACCATTCATACAGATTGAGATGGCTTTCCATATCTGTCTCCTTTCTATGTCCCCTTGCGGGTTATTGGAAGTATAACCCGTCAGGGGATTTTTGTCAACCCTGAAAATTGATAGGAAAAGCACTTGACAATAACCCGACAGGAGGTTATACTATGAACAGTTGAGTGAAGCAAACAAAACCACTACCAAACGGAGGGCAAACCAATGGCGACACGCGGATACACAGCAGTCAAGCTCGAATACATCGACCCGAGAGCTGAGAAGCTCACCTTCACTGCCAAGAAGGACTTCACAATTGAAGGCGAGAATGGTGCTTCAGTCACTATCTCTAAAGGTGAAAAGTTCTATGCAGTGAGAGCTAGCTCTCTAGGACCCAACATGTTCTATATTGTTCGCTGTGTTCCTGGTATCAAGAAGTGCTCATGTGCTTCTACAAAGCCATGTGTGCATGAGAAGTGTGTCTCTACAGGTCGTTCTCTTGTTGAGCTGAAAGCAGAGGTAGAGGCAAGAGCAAAAGGGCGTGTAAAGGCTCGTAAGTCTGCTAAGGTTGTCGAGAGGCCTGCTCAAGTGGTAGACATCTCTGAGAAACGGGATATGCTCGACGCGCCTCTTAACGGGAATAAGCCGTTTACCTTGCTTAAAGTTAGTTAGAAAGGACAAGTCATGAAAGAGAAGCAGACCGTCTACTTGGTCAAAGTGTCTGGACACCCTGGTCATGGTGGAAGATTTTGGAAGGAAGAAGAGGCTCAAAAGGCACAAGAGCTATTAGCGCGGATCTACAAGAAAGTCCGTATAGTTAGAAAGGTGAAATAGATGTTTGAAACACAGATAGCTAAAGGAGTCGAGTACCTAGACCAGGATCTAGGTCCGTCATGGGTCGAGAGGATCGATCTGAAAAGATTGCGGATGAACGATTGTCATAAATGTGTGATTGGACAGTTGTATGGCAATTTTTACAAAAGATTTGAAGCAATAGCAGACGGGTTCGATTTTGGTTTCTCTGTAATAGATTACGATCGTTATCCGGTCATCAAGCGTGAATGGTGTAAAAAGATTGCTCAGCTTAGAGCAGAAAGGACAAAATAATGGACAAATACATCAGTCAATCCCTGAAAGAGGTGTGTGCTGAGATCGAAGCACAGCAGAGTTGGGAGGACGAGCAGTTTATGAACGAGCTAGATAAGGCTCTAGACGCGGTGAAGGAAGAGCCAGAATGGTTACCTGATGATGAAGAGGAAGGGGAGCCGGATGAGTTAGACGCGCTAGCTCGAATGGCTTGGGAGGAGTATCAGGCTTCCGGTATATGCCCATGTGGAGATAACAATTGTGACGGTCTCGACTGGTTGCTAGATGGGGATGATCCGTTTGAGTTTTAGTGCGTTGGGAAGGCCTGAGCTGAATGCAAGCCTTCCCCTGGAGTGGACTGATGGATTGGTTGTCGAGAGCCAATCCATCACAGAGAGTATATCATCAGAAAGCGAGAAAGCAAATGGGTATTCAAATCAAAAAGGCTGTCAAGTATGGTGCAAAAATGCGTTTAGCACTCTATGGGCCGTCTGGTAGCGGAAAAACGTATACTTCTCTTAAGATCGCTACTGAGATAGCAAAAAAGCGTATTGTGGTTATCGACTCTGAAAGAGGTTCAGCCAGCAAATACGCCGACATATTCGATTTTGACGTGATAGAGCTAGAAAGTTTCCATCCAAATTCCTATGTAGAGGCAATTAAAGCAGTTGCCAAATCTCCAGATCATGACGTGCTAATTATTGACAGCATTAGTCAGGAGTGGGACGGTTCAAAAGGTGCTCTTGAGTTAGCTGGGCACAATTTTGTGAATTGGGGAACCGTAACACCGCTCCACAATCTTTTCATTGATGCCATGCTTAGCATAAATAAACACCTTATCGTGACTATGCGTGCAAAAGAAGAGCACAAGATGGATGAGGTGGTAGACCCAAAAACAAACAAAACAAAAACACAGGTTCGATCATTCGGTATTGAACCTATTCAGAGAAAAGGAATACAATATGAATTTGATGTAGTATGCTCGTTGGACATAGACAATGTACTGACTGTGGTAAAGACGCGGTGTTCTGAGCTTCAGAACGCGGTCTTCCCCAGAGCCGGAAAAGAGATAGCAGAGGTCATGAGTAGGTGGCTAGACGGCGTTCCTGCTCCTGAAAAGCCTATCTCTGTCAAGGATGCTTACGAGTCCTGTTACGCGTCTGGTCTGGTCAAAGGGAAAGCAGACTTCTACCAGTACGCTTCAGAAGTCCTAGGCTATCCTGTAACTGCTGAGAACGTGATGTCCTTAGAGTCTGACCACCTCAAGATGGTGATAGCGTCAACTGAAGCCAGAAAAGCTTCCTAGTGTTAGTGGGCTGTCCGGTGGATGGCCCAAGAAAGGAATTGCAGATGAAAAAGCTAAGACCACAAAGAATTGTTTTTGAGGACTCAACAGAGGTGGAGAAACACATCGTCTATGGTAGCGCATTCCATGGAACTGCTTACATCAAACGAGATGGTAAGCAAATAGATCTTGATTGGCATCCTGGAATGAACGTGTATTATCCACACGGGATGTCACTGGATAAAGTACGCAACATTTGCGGTTTATAGCATTGCGCAAAGGGCTGTCATCGCACTGGTGATAGCCCGAGAAAGGATTGTGAGATGATAGCAAAATGGAAAGACAGGGAAGGCAACGAGCTTTCCTGGGTTGAGACGCTTCGATCCATGTGCAAGTACTACGGGACATTCTGCGGGCGGTGGCATAGCAATGAGTTCTGGGCACGCGAATTGCAAGGAGTTGATGCATTGACGGAAGAACAAGCCAAGCAACGGATCATTGAAATTGAACAAGAAGCCGATAGAGAGCTTGCTTTCTGGCAAGCCTATCAGTAGAAAGGAATTCGATATGCCAGCTTCTACAGACTCTAAAGCTCTCTTTGCGCCTATCCCGCCTCTCAATCCAGAAAAGCGAGCTAAGGCGATCCGAGACGCGCTAGCACGTCGCAAGATCAAGCCAACGCCGATCCTAGACCAAACTCTGGCAATCTTAGACGAGATAGTAGCGTTAGAAGAGAAGAAGTCAGCTTAATCTGGTCAGAAAACCGCTAAAATTGCGGTTTTCCTGAGTAGAATATCCAGAGAGATGGTGACTGTTACCATCTCTCTAACGGAGAAAGGTTGCAAATCATGACAAGCTACGAAATTGCCATTATCGGATTTGACGGGGATATTAGTGAAGTAAATACAGCATTAGTCAATGCTGGTATCCAAACCAATCCAGAGGAGGCAGAAGCACAGGGCAAAGAGTCCTCAGTCTATGTCAGTCCTGATCAGATCGGTCAGGCTGTCCAAGTCCTCAACTCCCTAGGATACGAGACTGATGAGGATGAGGAGGACGACTAGTCGCGAGTAATTCCCAGCCCTGGTCTAGTTGCCAGGGCTTTTTTTCTTGCCTTTCTGACAATTTATTCATACATCCCTATGTTATAATGTGCAAAAACTTATCTCGAAAGGATTACATGAGAGTGACGAAACGTTACGGTTGGATACCCGATTTACCTGACCACAGAGACCACGTCTACTCAGCACCTGCACGCATGCCAGCTCTACCTGATAGCGTTGATTTGCGCCCACAATGCCCGCCAGTGTACGATCAAGGCGAGCTGGGTAGCTGTACAGCTAATGCTATTGCAGGAGCCTTAGAATTTGATCGTAGGAAGCAACAGTTACCTGACTTCGTACCGTCTAGGCTCTTCATCTACTACAATGAGAGGGTCATGGAGCATACGGTTGCTAGCGATAGTGGGGCTCAGATCCGTGACGGTATCAAGAGCGTGGCAAAAATCGGCGTTTGTCCTGAGAGCGAATGGCCTTATGACATCTCCAAATTCACGGCCAAGCCGCCTGCTCAGTGTTACACGGATGCAAAGCTTGACCGTGCGGTAAGCTACCAGCGTGTACAACAGAGTCTAACTCAGATGCAAGGCTGTCTGGCCTCTGGTATACCGTTCGTGGCTGGTATATCGGTCTACGAGTCGTTCGAGAGCGATAGCGTGGCAAAAACAGGCATGGTCCCTATGCCACATCCAACAGAGCAGTTACTCGGAGGCCACGCAATCTTGATTTGTGGTTATGACGTGATAAAAGGAGTATTTACGTTTAGAAATAGTTGGGGTGATAGCTGGGCAGATAAGGGGTATGGGTATCTACCCTTCGATTATTTGCTAGATAAGAACCTAGCAGATGATTTTTGGGTGATCAAGACCGTCGGTTAAGATCTAGGCTCGGGCTTTACCGCTCGGGCCTTACTGCCATCCAGAGCCCTCACCAGTGCTTCAGCAGCTTTCTCATCCCCTACCAGTTGCCTCAGCTCCTCATGCAACCTGCCCATGTTCTCCATCCGTGCCGTGATTGTCTCATGCCGTGCTACCTCAGCATAGCCGTGCATGGCCAGTCGAGCAGCTTGATATTCGGCGTCAAGCTGTGCTTTAAGTCGAGCCACCTCACTTTGGTTGTGCATCATTCATTCTCTCTCTTGTGTACATGCTGCATTTATCTAGTCTTTTCTTATTCTAACACATTTGCTCATGACCACACACTCACTGTGCTGGTGTGATAGCCCAAATTCTACTATTCTACACGGTAAAATCAGGGATTGCCGTGTCAGCATCAGCAAAGAAGCTATTTGGACAACGCCTTGTCTACTTGCGTATCAAGCGAAGGATCAGCCAAGAAGAGCTTGCCTTTCGCGTGGACGTGTCAGTAATGACAATACGTCGTTGGGAGCACGGCGAGTACGGACCTGAGTTCGACAAACTGGAGAGGATAGCCCAGGCTCTAGAGGTCGAGATACGGGACCTCTTCGATTTCAGAGACTTATAAACCACATCACAACCACATAATAGATGAGCTTACTTCATGATCACACACGATGATGAAGGATTTAGCATGCCCTCATTGAGAAACCTCAACCAAAAAAACGCAAATTTAACCTCTTCTTTACAAAATCTTGACTTTTCACCCTAGGTAAAACACCCGACCTATTGTGTAAAATTAAAAAGCTATTAAGATGCAAATCACCACAAAACATTTACACAAGAAT
>CBJMBI010000168.1:0-7739 GCA_966427955.1 uncultured Ktedonobacterales bacterium | reverse complement strand
ATAGACCAGCGACGAGGAACATACGTGAGACCCACGCGAACCCCCATGACGCCAGGGGCGGAGGTTGCAGGCACGGTTGTCAAGCTGGGTCCGGGAGTGACAGCACCCCCCGTAGGAACGCGCGTAGTCGGATTCGGCAACGGAGGATATGCAGAGTATACCGTAGCATCCGCCAACACCCTTATCCCTCTTCCTCCCAACCTGGATTTTGTCCATGCGGCGGCACTGCCGGTCCAGGGGCTGACCGCCTACCAGTTGTTGCACCAATCGGCGCGCCTGCAAGCAGGTGAGAGCGTCCTGGTCCATGCGGCGGCGGGAGGAGTTGGCACGATTGCCATCCAACTGGCGAAGCTCATGGGAGCTGGTGCCGTTATTGGCGCAGCTAGCAGCGAAGAAAAGCTCGCGCTTATCCGCCGCCTGGGCGCAAACGCTGCCATCAACTACACACATGATGACTGGGTGGAGCAGGTCAAACAGGCCACCGGGGGTAAGGGGGTTGATATCATCCTGGAAATGGTAGGAGGGAAGATCGCTGAGCAGAGCCTCCAATGCCTGGCACCATACGGGCGTATGGTCATCTTTGGGGCCGCCAGTGGTCACCATGCGCAGTTCACGGGGCTCCAGTTGATCCCGAAAAACCTGTCTATTAGCGGCTTCTTGCTCGGGTTCAACCCGCAACATCCTGAACAGACTGGCAAGGCTTTGATGGAAATGATGCAATCTATTGCCGAGGGAAAGCTGGAACTGATCGTCGGCCAGACCTTCCCCCTGGCAGAGGCCGCCGAGGCGCATCGAGCAATGGAGGCGCGGAAAACCAGCGGGAAAGTTGTTTTGACCGTCGAACCAGGAGTACGGCTATGACTGACCTTATCCATATGGAGGGTGTCCCTGCTCACACGCGACCGCGCCCATTGTTACCGCCGGAGGGCGAACACGACTACCTGGAAGACCATCCTTTCGAGATCGTCAAACATCCCCTTGCAGGCGATGTGCTGGTCGAGGAGGCGCGCATCCCCATGCGTGATGGTATTCACCTGGCCGCGACTGTCTTCCGCCCCAAAGTAGGACAGCCAGTCCCTGTTATTACCACGGCAACCCCCTACGGGAAAGATCGCTACGACCAGTGGAACTTCTTCCGCGACGCCCCCGAAGGGTCTGCCCCAGGTGGCGGAGGGTTCTACCTGGGCCGACTTGATCTCTCTGACCACACGGCCTTCGAGTCACCTGACCCCGGCTTCTGGGTCCCCAATGGCTATGCCATCGTGCTGGTGGACCTGGCGGGATTGGGCAAGTCCGAGTCCAATCCATCGGGCACACCGGGACCAGAGGCGCGCTGGTGGGATACGATGGCCTGGCTCGAAGCGCAACCCTGGAGCACAGGTAGGGTAGGCATGAGTGGGGTTTCGGCACTCTGCATGACGCAGTGGCTTGCGGCCAGGGACGACGCCCCGCCTCAACTCAAGGCCATCATCCCCTGGGAGGGCATCAACGAGAGCGGTCCGGGCGGTGGCTATCTCTCTCCCCGACAGAAAATTTGTTCGAGAGAAGATGGCGTGTCAGCATAAGGCAATGGAAAAACGCAAGCCGTCTTTGGTGCGATGAAAAGGCAAGCAACGGGCAAGTCGAGGAGCTTCAACCGCAGATTGTTGCCTCAATCCCCAATTGGATCGTTTGATAATTTCTTTGATCCATAGATGTCCCAAGCGCAAGAGGCTTTTATCGTAGCGATCAGTGCGATCAAAGACTTTGGCATGACCATGATGGCCTATTAGGCCCGCCGACAAAATTTACAATGCTAAGCTTTTTTGACTTCCAGAAGAGTTTTACTATGCGCAAGAAGAAGTTTTTCAAGCGCTATCTCTCCCAGATAATGGCTTTTATCATGGAGAGATGTGCCACATTGCACGATGCAGAGCAGTCTGCACGATGTCTAAAAGGGAGCAAGATATGAGATTATCTTGGACACGATACCTTTTCTCGACTGAAAAGGGTATCTCCGAGCAGTCTTTCGATTGGCTACTCCCTTAACGTTGTAAATTGCATGCTCGGGCTTAATAGGCCCAATTGGAGGGATATTTGAGCTTGTTGATTCTCATGATAGTCATCTCCCTATCCAGGGAAGGGCCACCCATGGTAAAATGGGCATGGCTTTCCCTGGTTTCTCACTAACGTGAGTTCTGGATAAGCAAACCCAACTCCGATGAGCTAGAATAGGAGCCAGACAAAAAGCTTCTATCAGTCATCGGAGGGATCTAGCCATGAGTATACTGGAATTGTTTTGTGATGTCGATGATTTCATGCTCAGCTTTGCAGCACAATGCAAAGCCACCCAATTGAAGGTGGGGAAACAACGTGAGCGTGCAGGTCACTTATGCCCAAGTGAGGTGATGACCATTTTGATCCATTTTCACCAGTCGCACTATCGGACATTCAAAGCCTATTACACGCAACATGTTCAAGTCTATCTCACCAGTGAATTTCCTCAACGGGTCGCGTTATCCGCGCTTTGTTGCCCTGATTCCACGCATGATAGTTCCTCTGCTGGCTTATTTGCAGAGCCGATATGGGAACTGTACTGGGATCAGCTTCATTGCTTCGACGGCGTTGCGCGTCTGTCATCCCAAACGGATCAGTCAACATCGTGTTTTTGCGGTCGATGCCAGACGCGGAAAGACAAGCACTGGATGGTTTTACGGTTTTAAGCTGCATCTGGCTGTCAATGACCGAGGTGAGAGGCTTTCCTGTTGTTTGACTCCGGGCAATGTCGATGATCGCAAGCCTGTTCCCTCAATGGTGAAACGCTTGAGAGGCAAACTGATTGGTGATCGAGGCTATGTCTCGGCTCCCTTGACCGAGATGCTCTTTGAACAAGGCCTTCATCTCATCACCAGGTTGCGGAAAAACATGAAAAATCGACTCATGCATCTCTCTGATAAGCTCTTGTTGCGCAAACGGGCGATCATTGAGTCTATTATTGATCAGCTCAAAACCATTTCCCAGATTGAGCATTCTCGTCACCGCAGTCCTACCAATTTTGTCGTGCATTTGATTGCTGGGCTCATTGCCTACAGTCATCAAGACAAAAAACCGGGCTTGCATCTTGATGAACGCGCTCTTCTGGCTGCTTGATCGGCTTTGTTTAAACAGAACTCACGTTAAAAAGGCAACCGAGCAGATGCGACGCATTCATAAGGATGTATCTTTGCTCGGTTGCCTCTTACTCGTACTATAACAAGCATAACGTGAAAGAGGCCTCCTATACTCGGCCAGCAGACACCAATTGCATATCCATGTGAGCTGCACTTCCCTCTTCATCAACAACCAAGCACGTCTCACCATTGACCTTATTCAAGCGGACCAGGCTATCCAAACCTTGCTCAAAAGTATCATCATGGCTGATGACGATGAGTTGGTCAAAACCACGCACTCGGCGGATCTGATCGGCTAAGTTCATACGCCGTAGTTCGTCCATATTCTGGGTCGGCTCGTCAAAGGTGGAGCCTGCCTCCTTTGCCTTACTCTAGACATCATTCCTCGTTCTCGTCGAAGAGCGATGGCTGTTGTTGGCGTTCTATGCACTTCTTTTGTTCACGCTGCAATTGCTGGATGCTCTTCTCTGGAGTTAGTAAGTCCTCGGGCATTGTACCACCATCTTCTTTGATAAAATCTCGTATACGCTTTCCTGTAGTATGGTGAGCTTGATTTGCCTTTTCCTTTTCCGTGATATCCTCACGTTCTATCTTCTGTCTAGTAAGGCTAGCACGGAAAGAATTATAAGCAAGCTCATCACTACCCATATAGTCTAGTATTTTCTGTCCTTTTTTAAGATTCTTGTATTGATGAATATCCCTTGCACTAAGCCCTCCATATAGGCCACGATATCCATGATCATGAAAAACAGCAAAATCCTTTGATGTAATGACACCTGCATTTTGCGCAGCAGCTTCTAACTGTTTATTGAGGTCTTTCATATCCTCACGGAGTTTGAGCCGTCGTTGGTCTTCTCCGTCTGGCAATTTGGCTAGCTGATCAGCCAGCTCCTGACGCCGGGTTTGGACAGCAAAATAGGTCTGTGCAAGCGCAACCTGAGGTTTTCCTGATGGATCGGCATTTTGTAGGGTAAGATAACAGGCATAACGTGAAAGATGAACATCCTCTACTTTCCGCTTTGCCCCCTTGCCTGTGGCGATCAATTGCACCTCAAGGTGAAAATGATCTGAAGCCACTTGTCCGGCCTCTTCACAGGCTACCTTGGCACGTTCGATGGTCTCTCTGAACTTTTCCCAACGCGAGTACCCTAGCATTTTGTAGAGTTCTCTTGCGCTCCAGTATTCATTACCGCGTTCGTCTACCTTGCGAATTGCATCGAATGGTGAAGTATGAGGTGTGTTATTATCTTGCATAGTATTTTTGTCTTCCGTAGTCATGAAAATGGGTATTTGATACTAAGATGACCATTTTGTATGATCGTACAAAATGGTCTGAGGCCTCCTATACTCGGCCAGCAGACACCAATTGCATATCCATGTGAGCTGCACTTCCCTCTTCATCAACAACCAAGCACGTCTCACCATTGACCTTATTCAAGCGGACCAGGCTATCCAAACCTTGCTCAAAAGTATCATCATGGCTGATGACGATGAGTTGGTCAAAACCACGCACTCGGCGGATCTGATCGGCTAAGTTCATACGCCGTAGTTCGTCCATATTCTGAGTAGGCTCGTCAAAGATGGCAATGTTGAGCGTTGAGAGCTTTTTGAGCAAAGCAAGGCGTACTGCTAGGGCCGCACTCATCTGCTCTCCTCCACTCAACTGCGCAAAACTGCGGTCAACTCCCTGACGCCGGAGGACGATTTCGTAATCGTTGCGCCAGGAGAGATAAGCACTGCGGTCACCCATGATTTCACCAAAGATACGATTGGCCTCAGCAGAGATATCAACCAACATTGCCTTGAGCACGTGTGGAGCAGCCTCTTTAATCAGCTTGCGAAACTGTTCAGTCATCGCATACAGCGCCTCTAATTCTTGATGCTCATTTTTAGCAGCTTCTAACTCGACCAGATGCTCCTCGGCCTCAGCAATCTTTGTTTCAAGCTCACTCATATCTTTTTGATTATGGAGCATGGCTTGAGCCAAAGCTGCAAGTTCTTCACGTAAGTTGGTTATTGTAGCTCGAACGGTCTTCAATTCTTCCTCGTTAAATACTGCCTTGGCTTCATGATAAGCTTGTTCTACAGCTTGTAGCTGCTGCTCAGCCTGCTCGGTGGCGGTCAATTGTTGTCGATAAGCCTCTTCGCGCTCGGGGAGACGCTGTGCCTCCTGCTCATTTTGCAGATAAATACGATAACTGTTTTCACATTGCTTAATCACTGTATCCTGCTGAGCAATCTCTTCATCAAGTGAAGCATAGGCGGCGAGCTGTTCGTCAAAAGCCTGGATCTTGCGCTGTATCTCTTCCTGTTTCTGTTGCTCAATTTGAAGTTGTTGTTGATAGTACGCTTCTTTCCCCACAATGGACTGTTGAGCTTTACTTTGCGAACGAGGATCATTCAAAGCTGCTAATTCGGTTTCCATCTGAGCAAGCTGGGCCTCACTCCCTTTGAATTGTGCTGCTTGCTGACGAAGTTCCTGGAGATCGGCCTCAAGCTGCTGGGATTGCTCCTGCAATTGTTGCCTTTGTTTGTACAATCCAGAGAGATCACGCACTTTGGTGTCTGCACTTTTGCTTTCATTATATGCAGCCTCCGCCTCGCTCATACGCTGCTCTACCTGTTCGAGAGCTTCGAGATCTTGCGTCAGATTTGCTATATCATGCTCAAGGCGAGTAATCTCGATGGCGTGACGTTGGAGTTGTTCAGTTAGCGTGTCACGCCTCTCAATATACTGGTCAATTTTGTTGAGGGCGTCAGCATATTTCTTAATTTGATTTATACGCTCAATGAGGGTTGCCTGCTGTTGGCGCAGACGCTCAGCTTCGGTATGTTCGGTACTGAGTAATCCGTCAAAATAGGATTCCAGGCTAGCAATGCCGCGTTGCTTGATATTAAGACAAGTTTCCTTCAGGAGTGGACATTGTCCCCCTGCTGACTGTGCTCGCGATTTTACATACCCCTCGATATTGCCTTCGAGACGGTACAGTTGCGTAGAAAGCTGCTTGTATTGTTCCTGCAATATTGGCATTTCTTCCGCTTCCTGGCGATGCTCCTCTATAGCCTCGACATTTTGCTCTGCCTTGCGCAACTTTTCAGCATCCTGCTCCCGTAGCTGCTGTTTTTCATGTAGCAGATTGCATTTTTCCCGCAATTGTTGTTGTAAGCTAGAACGTTTTTGCTCTTGAACGCGAAGATTGACAAGAATTTCATTTCTTTCCTGTAAAAGATCAGCAATGGGCTTGAGCGGCTCAATTTCGGTGATCCTACGCTGGCACTTTTCTTGGTCTTGCATACATTTGGTGAGCTGCTTATTCAGACGCTGGCCTTGGTTTACGATCTCTTTGTAGCGCTCGGCTTGTTGCATGGCCTCATTGCGCTTCTTCTCAAGTTCTGCCTGCTGTTCAACGAGGGGAGCAAGTTCGACGATTTTCTGGCGTGCAATGGCAACTTCTGCCAGACGTTCCTGCCAATTGTTAACGCGTGTTTCAATCTTAGTCAGTGCATTCTTCTGTTCAGCATGCTGCTGGAGGAGAGCATTGCGTTGCTGCTCATCCCGACGCAGACGCATCAAGATCTTCTGTGCCTGAAGATAGACTTCGTAGTTTTGCTGGTTCTCAACTACAGACTGATGAGCTTTGCAAGCGGTTTGGAGTTGTTGTTCCCGTTCGAGTAAGAGGTTCTTCGCATTCGCATAGACCATCTGGTTGGCATCAAAATGCTGCTTTAGCTTCGTCAATGTAGCTAATTGCTCACTGAGTATAACCTCATGTTCCTCGTAGTGCTTCAATTGCAGACTTTTGGCTAGATTGTGAGCTTTTTGCTGTTCATCAATGAGACGACCTTCCTTCAACTTTTCACGCCAATCTTCCAATTTACTGGTCATAAAGCAAAGTTGATCGATACGTGTTTTCTGTTGCAGTATCTGCTCTTTATAGTATTTTTGTGTATCCAACAATTTATCAGCGGCAGTTTTGTAGTCTTCGATCTGAAGCAAGGCATCAAAAGTTTGCTTGCGCTTACTAGCGGATTCTAGGAAGATAGCAGTAAATGTCCCCTGGGGAACACCAAGTGCATCGCGGAAGAGTGAGTCGAGTGGGCGTTCGCGATCGATGCCAAAGAGGTCATGCAGTCGATCCAATACATCGGCACGCTGTTCAAGACGCAGATGAGCCTCCTCATCATAGATCAACCAACGGGCCCCGGAACCACAGCGGCGTTCAACGGTATAGGGACGTTCGTCACTGCCAATCAGATGTACCACGACTTTGCCATATTTCTCACCTTCACGCACAAACTGATCCTGGCTATATGGAAGGTAACCAAAAAGGGCATAACCAATGGCCTCGACAACAGTTGTTTTCCCTGCTCCATTAGAGCCACTGATCGCAGTTGTACCACGCCGAAAGTCGATAGCGATGTGACGATAACTTTTGATATTCTCCAATTCGATACGTGTAATTAACATGATGCTCAACCTAACCTTGCCAACAAATGTAAAAATATAACCCTTGTCCCAATTCTTCCTTCTGCTATTGAGAGCCAAAAGCGGAAATATCTAGCCGCATTATAGCACGGCTGGAGAACTAC
>CBJMBI010000167.1:0-7760 GCA_966427955.1 uncultured Ktedonobacterales bacterium | reverse complement strand
CCACAGATAATACCAGCTAACAGGCCACCTCTGAAATGACTGAGTAGGGAATCTTTCCTCCGTCCACCTTTTGTATCGCTCTCAGAGACACTTCGATCAACAACGATACGCACTGGGATGCTAAGTATTCCCAGGAAGAGAGCGTTAGCCAGTCCAGCAAGCCATCCTTTAGCACTCCCCATACAGAAGAAAGTGATTAGTCCAACAATGAGCACTGTACTGAACGCTTTCTGGAGAAGAGACTTCTTTGGCTCTCCCGATGTTCTGACAGGCACTACTACAGATAAGAGAGGCATGCTCCTGCCGCTGAACAGATATCCCATGACCATGCCATAAACAGCATCTATCGCAATGACACCAATACTACCAGCATGGAAGAACAGCACATTGCTCAATATGCCAGTAAATGCACCAATGAGCACACCAGGGAGTATAACAGCAAGATAGTTGTAGAACTGCACCCATTTATGATCCTTGATCCAGTAAGGCTGCAAATGCTCGATATAAAATACACGCTGAAAATTCTGCATTCTGCTGGCCAATTGGGCTAGCCAGCTAATCAACTGTGAAGGCTGAGAGGAAAGCGAAGAAGGGTGACGATGAAACATTTGTTCAACATAGGCGCTCAGAATTATCTGGTAGCGCGCTGTAGAGGAACACATTGCTAGGAGTTCATCGGGAGAGGCATCTCGATAGGCTTGGGTAATGATCTTAAGCATGAGTGGGGTTGTCACCAAACGCTGCAATAACAGATCAGCATGCAACATCTGGAAGACAATATTAAATTTCTCTCCAGCACTACACAGATAGTCTTCGATCTGCGATAACGTGAGTGGCCGAACCACAACAGCACTCTGCAAGAGAATACGAGGAGGAAAGAGCAGGTATTCTGTCAGGCGGCTACATACAACGAGCGGATTTAACCCCCGCTCCTTTTTGTAGGCATTGATAGCCATGATGCAGGCAGAACGAGCATTTGAACCCACTTCGTCTAATCCATCAAGCAGAGGCAAGAGCATTTCGTGACGAACCCAATATTCTCCGAGAGGACGAGGCACCTGATATTTGTTATTCAGCTCCCCGACGAGCCACGTCTCAAGAGGCTGTTGGGTCTCTGCCCATGATGCCAGTGAAAATACGACGGGAATGGGGGCCGCCTCGTCTTGCTCAGCCCGGTCTAGCAGACTGGATGCCAGTTCTAGCAGCAAGGTGGTCTTCCCCGACCCCGCCTCACCAAGAATCAACAGCTCTCCTCCCAACTGATCATAGATCTCGGTAATCCTCGTGCTAGAAGGCAGCGATCGGGTAAGCTTCCCCTCCTGCTGGATGGCTGGGGACCAGAGGTTGGCAACAGCATCCTGTTTTTCCTCTAATCCTAACGGGATAAAAGAGGCCCCATGCATGGACTTTTCTAGCACGCCTCTCACCCAGAATGCACGAACTTTGCGGATCATCCCCAGGCGGTTCCTCTCCATAGAAGACGTTAAATTTGTGTTACGCCTGCTTTCCTTACTGACCGCACGCGTAGGGGTTGGAGCCAGCAGAATAGGTGAGATAGCCTCACCTTTCTGAGCAAAGTAATGAAAATCCGGTAAATTACGTTTCACAGGCAAATTTATCATTTTGATGCGGGCAAGGTGTTTGAGATTTGGATAAGAGCTACGCATCAGACTTGCCAGTTCCAGAGCCTGTGCAAAGCTCTGAACATCCTGATAGCGTTGCTGGGGATCTTTCGCTAGAGCTTTGAGGATTACATCCTCAACTGGCAGTGGTATCGCCGAGTTCTCGACAGACAGACGCGGCGGCGGGGACGAAACGTGGTGCATGACAACCTCTAAGTTACTGCCAGTAAAAGGTAGATATCCACAAAGCCACTCATAAGCAACGATAGCCAGAGAATACTGATCGCTGGCAAACTCCGGCTTCCCTCGTAGTTGCTCAGGAGCGGAATAGGCAAACGTGCCAGCAATACCTTGGAGACTCAAGAAGCCCAGTGGGGGGGAAAACAAGGCCAGCCCAAAATCACTGAGCATAATCTCCTGCCGTTCATTCATCAGAAGATTTTCGGGCTTGACATCACGATGAACAATATTTTGGTCATGGGCATACTGAAGTGCAGAGGCAACTTGTTTGACATTCTTGACAACGACGTCGAGGGGAAGACGAACACCGACGGGATAAAGGGTCCGTAAACTGCCAGCAGGAGCATAATCCATGACAAGAAATGGGATATTCTCCACTATCTGTCTGTTTTGTATGACTATACATCTCTGAGCCATCGCAAACTCAAGCACGCCTACGATATGAGGATGTGAAAGATTGGCAAGAAGTCTGGCTTCTTCGAGAAAACGAGCCTGTTCTTTCTCACCCAGCACCCTCTGGAGCACTTTGATAGCGGCAAGACGTTTCAGGTAAAGATGCTCTCCCAGATAGACAGCCGCGAAGCCTCCACGTCCGAGTAAGCGAACAAGGCGATAGTTGCCAAGCTGGTCGCTAGGTAATTGAGCCGCTGCATTCATGTTATGTGTCAATCCCGTTCCTCTAGTGTCTGACGAAACGTTTTTTGATCCATTTGCTCACCTGTTAGGAAATGATTTTGGGTTATAAAATATCCTTCTTAGTTATCTTAACTACAAGTCATCCCGAACTTTTTTAAACAGATTTCACAAAAGACATTGAGCACGTATTACATGCACACTCAAAAAAATTCGGGATGACTCACATTTTCGCCTAACTTATTGGCGCGAGGCCAATGGCACAAAAGACAGGTCCATGGGGCCCGTATAGTTGGCCTCTGGACGGATCAAGCGATTGTGGCTAAGTTGCTCCAGAATATGCGCGGTCCATCCAGCGCAGCGGCTCACAGCAAAGGTTGGCGTAAAGAGATCACCAGACAGGCCAACCGAGGCCATCAAGGCCGCAGAGTAGTATTCAACATTGGTATAAAGGCGACGCCCAGGCTTTAATTCTGCTAGCAGAGCTAATGCCAACTCCTCAACTCGGTGTGCAAATCCAAACCCTGTCGGATCAGCTACCCGTGCCATTTCACGTAGCTCCTCAGCACGTGGATCAGTCGTTTTATAAACACGATGTCCAAAGCCCATCAAACGTTTCCCCTGCAGGATGGCATTGCGCAGCCAGGACTCAGCATTCTCTTCTGCCCCAATCTCTCGCAGCATATCTTGCACTTTGGAAGGTGCCCCACCATGCAAAGGTCCTTTAAGGGCTCCGATACCAGCGATCAGTGCTGAAATAATATCGGACTCAGTGCTTGCCACAATACGAGCAGTAAAAGTTGAAGCATTCATGCCATGGTCAGCAAGCAACACCATGTAAGAATTCAATGCCTTGACATGCTCTTCTCTGGGAACTTCGCCAGTTAAAAGATAGAGGTAGTTTGCAGCATGACCTAATTCCGGTCTTGACTCAACCGGCTCATGTCCATGGCGTAAGCGATGGAAAGCCGCCAGGAAAAGAGGGAAACGTGCAGTAATTGCTATAGCCTGCTCAATCGTTGGCAAGCCCGATACAGAGAGCGCCCCCCAGTCAGAAACAGCTGTACGCAGAGCATCCAGCGGATCAGTCTTTGCAGGCAAGTCGCGCAATGTCCGTAAGACTTTATCTGGGATAGTCCGCTCAGCCACTAACTTGGCACTTAGATCATCCAGTTCTTGCCGATTTGGCAAGTGACCAAACCATAATAGATAAGCAATTTCTTCATATGACGTGGTACGAGCAAGATCATGAATATCATAGCCCCGATAGATGAGGCGTCCCGCCGCTCCATCAACCTTGCTAATTGCCGTTGTGGCGGCCACTACACCTTCTAAACCGCCTCGATTAGGGGTTGCAGTACCCATCGTACTTGTATCTTTCAAGGGAATATCTCCTGTTTCTGGTATCTTCATGGACATAGGCTACTTGCCTTTCAAACCATTCGAAACACCTCTCTCGACTTCTGTGCAAAGCCAGAGATTCCTCAGATATTATACATCTAGACACCATGTAGTTGCTAACGAACTACTCACCTAGTCATCTTTGGGGGGTTGGATATTTAAAGAGAGAACTCAGTTGTGACCTTTTTTCCCCTTATCAATAATGTCTTGTAATGTTTTCTGAAGAGTGTTGAGTGATCCCTCAATATCAGACGAAGGATCTGCAAGGATCTGATAAATCTGCTTCTGCATAGCCTGCGAGAATGGTTGATAGTTTGGAAGCCGCGGGCGTAGTTGACTATAATTATTAATAATATCTGGGAGTTTACTATAAGACGGATTTTGCTGGTTCAAGTATTTATCATTGTAAACACTCAAAAGTGCCATAGTAAAAGAAGAGTCTATTGCAGCAAATGTTTGTACATCATCTCTCATCATCCACTCGATAAAATTCCAGGCCGCATCTCTTCTTTCCTGAGGGGAGAAAGCATTGATAGCCAATCCCCAGCCACCAAGACAAGATTTTCCTATGAGTCCTGGTGTTCTACCAGGGAGAGTGGTGATGCCGAATTTTTGTTGGACTTTGGAGTTATCTTTGTTGCTATCAACAACATAGGTGGGCCAGTTACGCATAAACATGGCATTGCTACTTTTCCATATCCCAACAGTACTACCCTCATCGTAAACAGAAGTGGTGAAATCAAAGGAAGAGATGCTTCCTGGAGCAAGCCACGAACGCATCTTCCGTAAGGCCTCTGCGGCAAGTGGGCTAGAGATAACAACATGCCCCGGATCATGTGGATCCATGATACTTCCCCCATAGCTAGAGAGCACTTCTACAAAATTACACATCAGAGCCTCATAAGGAGAGTCTTGTCCATCTGTAACTTGCCAAAGATAGCCATATTGTGGTAGGTCTGGGCCATTATGCAACCTGGCATCATGAACCATATCCTCCAGATCCTTCCAAGTCCATGCCTGAGGGATCGGATCAGATGGCTTCAAAGCGAAATCAAGATCAGTACGGTAGTACATGACTCCAATATCGGTACGAAATGGAGCAACATAGATTTGTCCTTGATAGGTCGAGGACTGAATAGGTAACTGGAGATACTCGTTTGTCTTAGCCGCTAACCCTTTCAAGGGGACTATCCAGCCATTAGAGACAAACTCATCAGTCCAGATCACGTCCAGAGACATGATATCAGGATAAGGCTGTTGCTTCCGGAGCACTTCGGTAAGCTCTTTATGGAGCGAGTTGGTTTCATACGGACGAGATACGGAAATCCCGCAATCATTGACGGTGTTATAGGCCTGGACAAGCGCATCATACGTTCTGAAATTCTCAATCTCACTCCACCATGTCAAATTGGTGCCTGAGCAAGACAGTGATGTATTACTACTGCTTTCAAGGAGTTCCACGATGCTACCAGCTAATCCTAGACAAGCAGCCCGTTGCAGGAACTCACGTCGTGTAATCAGCCCAGCCTTCATATTCACGATAAGTGAACTGAGCGAACCTTTTATCTGCTTAGACATACTATTCTCCGCCGTATTGACTGTTAGTTACAACAATTAACATTTATAGCGTCCCTGCTGATCGACCATATGGTTTGTGCCATCAGTTTGAACTTGCAGAACCGCAACGGCTTTATTGAGGGGTTGTCCATCAGAGTCAAAGGCCACGCATCCACTAACGCCCTGAAAGCCACCTGCCTTCAATTTCTTCCAGAGAGCATCAAAGTGATGGGTAATATTAGATTGTTCATTTTCCAAGAACTCACGGCTTGCTCCCACAAGCATATCCGTGGCATCATAACTAAGGATGACATCAGCATTGGGGATTTGAGTACCATAAAGGCTATGCTGATGCTGCTTTTGAGCGTTAAATATAGCTGGATAATCCTTGAGCAACCAGGGCTTCTGTGGCAGATTACCAGACCACTCATCATGAAAGGCAAAAGCTGTATATAAGAGGCCAGCAAAGGATTTTCCAGGCTCTGTAGCATGGACAAACTGGTAGAAGGCGTTGCTACCCAATACCTGAGCTTGGCTTCCTTTGCTTCGAATGAAGAAGAGCAGAGCTATAGCATCATCTGGAGAAACATCTGGTAAGTAGATGAGCCTGAGATTATGATTCGCACTCCATGCTTCATTGAAACGCTGTTCAAGTGTCCGTTTATCTTCTAGTGTATACCAGAAAGACTCGACCGAATCTCCACAGCTAGCAAATTCGTAGGAGAAGGCTTGTTCCAACTGATTACTAGAGAGGTCGGCTGAACCATAGAAAATGGCAATGCGGTCATGGGTGATACTACAGGCATAGTCAGCAGCAACGCTTCCCTCTTGTTCAGGTGAGGGAGCAACACTGAGCAAGTAGGGGATTCCAACAAGAGTCCCAGTAAGTTGTGTAGAGGATAGCATGGGGATTTTTGCAGCATTAAGTTCCTGAACAATTGTGTTCTCGCTGGTGAACTGACCTGTGACCCCAATAATGGTTTTATCTGCGTCCCATACCTGGACAATGCGCTGGGCAACCTGCGTATCAGTAGATAATGGAGTACCAACATTAGCAATGATTAGACGAAGTAAAGAGCCGTTGGGTAGCCTACGATTTGAGTTGTCATGACTCGGCAGACTAGTGCGAGTAGAAAGATCTCCGTTGTATTCGGCCTGCGCAACATAGGCTCCTTGCAAAATATCACGCCCCGTTAAGATTGCTGCATGATCACCCCCTGAGAGAGAGACCAGAACAACGATCGTGATGTAAGGTCGGTTAGAGTCCAAAACAAGCTGATCTTCTTTGTAGATGGCAGCTTCAGCATCCGTTTCATCCTCACGTATAGCCAGCTCCCAGTACGCTCGTGCACGGTTATAGTCTTGACTTTGATAGGCCTGAGCCGCTTCGGTCTTGAATGAGGAATCAACCTGATCTGTGTCAAAAATTGTCCTTCCGACACTTATACCGATATACTCATTGTTTGTTACCTGGATCGGATCAAAAGGGTCCCGTTGACACATGAACCAGATTAGAAGCCCAGTGCAGAGTCCAACGACTGGAAGTATAACTGTCCCAACGAAAACTGGTTTTTTTGTCTTCTGTAAAAAGTTAAAGACTATCTTGAGGTATTTCCCAACAGAAGTTACAACTACTCCCCACCAATGGCAAAGCTTAGCCCAACCCGCACTGAGACGTTTCCAAAACGGTTCTATCGCAATTAAACCTACTATAACTTGGGCAACACTACACATTGCACTTAACAAAGTATTCCCAAAGTAGAGACCAATAACCCAGCCAACAGTTACAATAATGAAAACAAGAAGAACAAGGACATGCCTGGGGTCTTGGTCTTCAGGAGGTTGTTGATGCATGTAAACATTCACCTACTTCTATAACTTCGCTGTTAGTTTCTTACGATCCCTTCACCAAGCTGTATCTTAACAGCTGATATAATTACATAGACGCAGTTCTACCTAATGTCATCACATATATGACCAATGGGTCATATATGTGATGACATATATGACCAATGGGTCATATACGACGATAGCGTATCAAGCAGGATAGTAAGGAGACTTTAAATCGTTCGATTTATTCGTGGGAAGTGGGTTACCTGAGACAACGAGAGAACTGGATGCAAAATGGTCCATAAAAGCCCTAGAAAGACAGAGCACTCTCCAGAGTTACTGTGCCATTAGCAACGAGATAAATATGAGCTTGTTTGACAATTTCAGCGGGGAATCCTGTCAGGTCTGTTGAGGTAAGAAAGACCTGATCGTGTTGCATAACTTGAGATAGCAAGTAATCGCGGCGTAAGTGGTCCA
>CBJMBI010000166.1:0-7763 GCA_966427955.1 uncultured Ktedonobacterales bacterium | reverse complement strand
ATCTCAACACTTTGAGCGTTATGCATGTATACTCGTTAATGCCTTTCATATATACTGCTCCTATTGAAATAATGATGGTTGCGTGATGGGTGATGGACGTCTATGTACGCCGTCTGGTGTGACGACGGGACCGAACTCAGTGAAGTGCTCGACAAAGCGGTCTATATTCAGCCCTAAGTAGACGAGGAGTGTTCCGTGTGCATGTGAGTGCTCTTGCAATATTCTGCCCTCACTGGGGACATAGAAGCCAATCTTGCGATCTGTAAAGCAGATGGGATAGTTCCATAGCAAAGGGAACCATTGCGTATCTGGTCTGCAGGTAGTAAGCAAGATAGCCTGTGCTACATTGCCAGTTTCATGCTCACGTACCAATTTTTGAACCCATAGCCCCTGGTTGGTTTTCTGGCCTGGAGTTTGCACTCTACCAAATGGAGGATTAAGCCAAAGAGGCCCTGCCCACGGATGCTGCAGACCATTCTGCTCTTTGGTATAGATCCTTTGGGCACGTACCGTCTGGTTAGCTTCTGGGCAACTAGCAGGGTCCATGTAGATCGAACCCATCACCTTACGAGCCGCTTCTATGAGATAGGCAGGGGTATACCACTCGTTGTCTCCAGTAGAAGCAACAGGGGACTCGTCCATGTCGAATAGCGTGCTCATTCATCATTCCTCCTGAATATCTCATTATCCAACTTTGGCGTCCTGTTGCGCTTTTGCGCTGCTCGTATGCTGAGCACTGCAATGCATACAATGAGCGCAAAGAGCGTGATGAAGGCGGTGAGGAGAGTCATGCTATCGCTCTCTTTCTTCCACAGTGATGTACCCTGTTCTGATAGCCTCTTCCCTCAGAGCAAACAACTCTGCTTTTCTGTTTCTGAAAGCAGGAACCTCATCCCATCGCTCGGGATGGCTAAATATCTCTTGTGCCCACATGCGCAATCTGGCTTGATGCTCTGGAGTGATCTCCCATGCTATATCCCCATCTTCCTCCTTAGCTTGCCCTACCAGTCCCCATTCCTGAAACTTTGTCATGGAGTCGATCACCTGCTGGCGTTCCCTCTGATATCTCTCGTGTCGAGCACAGGCGCGTTTCTCTCTATTTCGTTTGCTCATGTGTTACCTCTTCTATCTTGATAGCACTCTGAGGAAAAAGAAGTAGTCAGTCGTATGGGGATCATCTATGATGATGTTATACTCATACTCTGCCATTGGTATAGCAAAAGAAATTTTGTCACACCCTTTGATAAATTGCCCTAGCTGGTTCTCTCTTGCCCCACATATTGCTTCCATCCTATGTTCCTTGTAGTTATATACAAGCACCAATCCCTTCTGTCGGCAATGTACGCATACTGTAGGAATTAAAATATTTCTCCCATTTACTACATAATGTGCACTCTTTAAGCGTATTTGCTGACCTGTTTTTAATACATTTCTATTTCGTCTGCTCATATGTAACCTCTACATTTCTTGGTTTAATCTTTGACCATTTGATGTATCTCCGTCTTGTAGTGCCATCTTCGTTAAAAACATCAATGGTTGCAGTTTGTGGATTACTTTTAATAAAAACTGCCGGAATGTTGAGTGCTGGAGAATAATAATTGTTTCGATGGCAGTACCAAACGGGATCTCCAGGTTTGTAAAAATGGACTGGGACAGTGCGTGTATTCGTATTCATCTACTTGACTCCGTTGCTAAAAGCCTCATTGCCTGCTCTTGTGTCAAATAAATGCATGCATGCATAGGGTCACCGTCAGCCGTATCTGATACCTCGACCATAAGTGCTTCCCCACACCCTGCAAGAGGTTTAATATGCTCTTGTACGTGCTCTGGTGTCCCTGGATTAAGTACAAGTACAAATTCAATGTTATCAGGAACAGGACGGGGGAGATCTGATGGTAGATTTCGCAATTCTAGCGGGTGGACGGTGCGCATGAGGGCACATGTGCCATTCTTTTCAAAGGCTTGTTGATCCATCTTTGTGATGCTTGCAAGATATGCGTCTGGAGGAATATGAAAGGCATCTTCTTGTCTGTAAATCACATGGCTATGATGTTTTTTCTTATCAATGCGTACTTTCCTGCCAATAATCTTCTCAGCGTCAAACTCTACCCCAAGGAGATTGACTCCTAAAGCCGCTGTGCTGCCACCAGGAATAAAGCTTAGAATAGCGAACATTTCCGTCATTCTTGTTAACCATTCTTCAGATTTCCCTTGGGCGAAAAGATCTGCAGGATTGACAGATTTAGCCCATTGGATCCGTTCAATCATCCAAGCATCATCATTTGCTTTCCCCTCAGCAACTATTTCGCGAATACGTGCAGGGACACGGGCTCTGAGAATATCCCTCAGTTCTTGCATACTTTGGTCGCGATGTGCTGTATTTTTGCATCGTTTTGCTTGCTTCTTTTTATTTTTCACGACATTGCTCCTATTGCTGGTTTGTCTTGTGCTCAAAATCGTCTTCTGGTAGCAGCTCAGGATGCTCGTAGATATTGCCTATGACTTCAACATCATCATAGATAGTGATACGGTGGTCTATGTATCCTAAGTCAAATCCTGCCGTTTCTTCATCCCATGATACGGGGACAATACTTTTGGTAGATGGCAATCCGTACTCAGCAGGACTAGTGTAGCAAACAATATCCCCCTCGTAGATCTCCTTCCCGTTCTTGTCCTTAAGGCCCGTGTACTCTCTCAGCTCGAAATCATCGATAGATAGCAATTGACCTTCTTTAACCAATACTCCAAATAACTCACCTTCTGGAGAGAAGTGCAAATAATTTGGTATGTACATCTTCTGCTCTTTCTTGTGCCAAGCCTGATATTTATGCTCTCTCATGCTCTTTTACCTCTTCTGGTAGCAGGTCGTCTAGCGTTCTCACGTCCCCTATGCGTACAGCGAACAGTACAAATACCGCTATGACTATAAGCTGGTATAGTGCTGTTATTATTAAAATATCTAAGTCAGTGATCCCTAATAGCCATTGAAGCACGTTCATTCGTTCACTCTCTTTCTATGATGGTATGTCTTCTTGTGTGCATACCTGTGGTGTGTACTGAAACTAATCTATAAATGGTGCTCCACCAAACGGGTCTACAGGATAGCCCATGCTCTCTTGTGTGCAAGTCTGTGGAGTGAGCTGGCTAGGCTCTGGTAGCCGGACCAGGATCTGGCCGAGCGTGAGGTACTCAATGGTGTCCTGCCTCTTGTAGGTGAGCGAGTCTTCAGCCATTTGCAGGATGTTCATCCGGTCCTGTATGGTCTTGCGTAGAATGACCAGTTCTTTGAGGCTATGCAGTTCGAGTGTGGTGTTAGTTTCCATGTATCCTCCTGTTTATCCTTCTAGCCACTTGTACGCCTTTCTTGCGGATATTGTTCATGTAGTTTTTGACGGTTCTTATGGTAATATGCATCTCTTCCGCAATCTGGACGTGAGAGAGTCCTTGGCGTTTTAGCTCCAATAGCTCCACTTCTCTTGGAAAGAGCTTCTTGCCATATTTATTTTTCTTTAGAGCTTTTACGCCATTTAGGTGTCTTCTAGCTCTTGCGAGACGATCATTCACGGCTGCTTCTGAGATGCCTAGATGATAGGCAATCTCTACGTATGTGAGACCTTGTTTTTGCAGTTCTAGCGCTTCACTCTGTTTTGGCGTCATAATGCAAATAATCCTTTGCTCGTAGACGTAAATTCGCACTGAGGATATGCGCCTTGATTGTGCCTCTTGATATGCCTAGCTCCTGAGAAATCTGATCATAAGTGAGTCCTTGTTTTTGTAGGTCTAGCATCTCAATCTCTCTTGGAGTGAGTTCGGTCCTGTCTCTGTGCTTTAGATCCTTCATCCTTTAGATCCTTTATCCAAATTAAATGCATTTCGCCATTTTCGTCATGGATGACATAGTAGCTCTCATCTGGTTGATGCATCCTGTTATGTCTGGTATGCAGTATTGCAATAAGAAGATAAAGCACAAGATACACGATACACGCAATAACTACATACCATTCATACATACGCTACCATGCGTGTATTTGAGGATATTCATCATCCTGTTGAGAACTAAGATATTGCTCTATTCGTCTGTGCATGCGTGAATTCTCTCTATCCTCCGCATATGCGTCTCGAATGCACATGATAATGAGGCATGGAAGGTAGAAAGGGACGAATATACACAGGATGACGAGAGAAAGAAGGAAAGCAATGGCATCTAGTAATATAGCTTTCATGCTGTTATCGCCTTTCTCCCATATCCGTGCTCGATAGCGTATTTGATGAGGAGTTCTTTGCGGTGGATGTCTGTCTTTTTCTTGATGTTCTCAATGTGTCGATTAACTGTTTTGAGGCTTATACCAAGGATGGAACTCATTTCACCGTAGTTGTGAAAATTTGCTAGGAGCGCAAGAATTTCCTTCTCACGTTGAGTCATATCTGGTGATGCTATGTTTTGCATATTCCACCTCTGTCTAACTACCACGCTCTTGGGGAGAGCGTCAAACAACTTTGTGTGTGGGATATTATACCCAACTGTACGATATTTGTCTTTTGGGTAAAAATACCCATATTACAGCCACAAAATGAGCTGAATAGGCTTGGGAAGCGGGTTGAGGTGATCCTAGGTTAAATAGCGTGCGTCAATATCCTGTAAAGTAGGTAAGGTGATACAGACAACATGTACTCGTTGCGAGTGAATTGAAGAATGTAAGCTTGTGGATGCGAATACTCGTAAAGTCATCATTGACTTCCCCTCCTACTTGTGTAACAACTCTTGGATGATTTGCGTGTCTTGTGCATATCTATTATGCATGAGGACTAGGGGAAATGCCTTAGTTTTTGTGTTGAGAAATGGTAGAGATTTGGTGGAGATTTGGTTAAGGACATGCTGAAAACTTCAGAACTAGACATAGTTCTGAAGTAAAATCATCTATATGTATCTATTATATGGTTTTACAAGTCTGGTTGATCTCTGAAGTCGAAGAGGTCTCTGATTTCAACCCCTAGGGCCTGGGCTATGAGTTCTAGCCTGTTGAATTCAGGACCGTAATCACCGTGTTCCCAACGACGGATTGTCATTACCGATACGTCCACGCGAAAAGCCAACTCTTCCTGGCTTATTTTTCGCTCTACGCGCAAGTGGACGAGTCGTTGTCCAAATAGCTTCTTGGTAGACACGGCAATCCTGCATTTTCCCGTGTAGAATAGACGAGTTCGGGCTGTCACACCAGAACAGCGAATGTGTTAGAATAGGCAATAAGATATTTACATGAGAGGGAATGTGTGATGC
Organism: uncultured Ktedonobacterales bacterium; assembly: GCA_966427955.1. Lineage (GTDB taxonomy): Bacteria > Chloroflexota > Ktedonobacteria > Ktedonobacterales > Ktedonobacteraceae > DASYAN01. The sequence goes on along the minus strand of CBJMBI010000166.1, from coordinate 2,485 downwards.
AAGGAAATCAAAGTGAGGTGGCTCGACTTAAAGCACAGCTCAACGCCGAATGTGAGGCTGCTCGACTGGCCATGACTGGCTATGCAGAGGTAGCACGGCATGAGACAATCACGGCGCGGATGGAAAACATGGGTAGGTTGCATGAGGAGCTGAGGCAACTGGTAGGGGATGAGAAAGCTACTGAAGCACTGGTGAGGGCTCTGGATGGCAGTAAGGCCCGAGCGGTAAAGCCCGAGCCTAGATCTTAACCGACGGTCTTGATCACCCAAAAGTCGTCTGCTAGATCCTTATCCAACAAATACTCATAAGGCATCTCGCAGTGACCTTGCATCCCCCAAGAGTCACCCCACGAGTTCCTAATTAAAAACCGTTTTACATCATTCCTATACCCCACGCATACTACCGCATGTCCCCCTAGTAACTGCTCTCCCTTTTGCGGCATAGGCACAATGCCAGTCTGAGCCACGTCTTGACTCTCGAATGACTGATAGACACTGAAGCCAAGGACGAACGGATACCCAGATGCTAGGCACGCTTGCATCTGGGTCAGGCCACGTGGTACACGCTGGTAGGATACGGCACGGTCAAGCTTTGCATCCGTGTAGCATTGTGCAGGTGGTCGGACCGTGAATTTGGAGATGTCATAAGGCCATTCGCTCTCAGGACAAACGCCGAGTTTTGCGACACTCTTGATGCCATCACGGATCTGAGCACCGCTATCACTGTTAACAGTATGTTCCATGACTCGCTCATTGAAGTAGATGAAAAGGCGGGAAGGTACGAAGTCGGGCAGCCCTTGCTTTCTACGATCAAATTCTAGAGCTGCTGCAATAGCCTGTGCAGTACAGGAGCCCAAACTCAACTGATCCCACACTGGCGGACATCCTGGCCGCAAATCAACATGATCTGGTAACTGACCAGCATACATACCAGGATAGCTTGCTTCGTAGACGTGGTCTCTGTGGTCGGGTAAGTCGTGTATCCAGCCGTAACGTTTCGTCACTCTCATGTAATCCTTTCGAGATAAATTTTTGCACATTATAACATGGTGATGTGTGTATGAATAAATTTTCATGAAAGTGGGCAAAAAAAAAGAGCAGGCCGTGTGACCTACTCTATGGGTGTTCTCTCTTTTACTGAGCCTGAATTTCTCCCTCCTCTCCTATTGGCATCCAATCCTCATTAAGAAGCCTTTTGTCCTGGATAACCTTGATAGCGGCGTCTACTCCAGGCACCTCTTGACGATCGGTTGGTGGCATACCTTGCACGCCTGTTGTGATGACAAAATTTCCATCCAGGAGGCTCCCGTCTACTGTGGTGTACATGCCGTTGTACTCTGTTGTGGCTGTACTGTAATCGCTTGTGTTAATTGCATCTTGTAAAGTCATGTTGGTTAAAACCTTTCTGCTAAAAACTAATTTATCAGCTATTCTACTCAGGAAATCCGCAGTTTTAGCGGATTTTTTTAGCTATCTGGTCTACCCTCGCGAGTAGACCGATACTACGCTATGCTGATTTCTGCGGCAACATCTTCAGCTCTGATTGCAGATCTCTAATAGCTTGTGCCGCTTGTACACCATCCAAAGTGGATAAATCTGGGGCATCCTTGCCCAATTTTTTGTACAAGTTTCGCAATGCGTCTAGCTGAGCTTGAGAAGCCCCATCCAGTGATGACGAGAAGCGGTCTCGTTGTTGCGGCTTGCTCTGCGGAAGAGGTGCCTCTTGCTCAGCCAGAGCCCTCGCAACCTCATCAGCAGAGCAGATACTTTCCAACGCTCCAAGACCAGCCATCCCCAACGCCCGACCAACTGCCGACGTTTCAGCGCAGGCAAATGGGTTTGTCCCGTCTGCTGTATTTTTGGGAGCATTCAATTTGACTTCTGCACTACCCATGTAGCGCTTCCCATTTACTAGGATTGCCACTTGCCACACCCACATGTCACCTATCTGAATGGGAGTACCACCTATGGAGAGCAAGCCGCTCTCCACAATCTCGAACGACTCCCGTTCTGCATGCGCAAGTCTTACACGCTCTGCCACATCAACATATTTTTTGCCTTTAATATCGACTGTTCTGATATTTTGCATTGTGTCACTCACTTTCTTGCTACTATGCTGTATGATTGGTACGAGGGAACGCCTTTCCACAACCGTTCCCTCACCAGCTCTCTAGGGAAGGCTTGCATTCACTCAGGCCTTCCAGCCACACTAAAACTTGTAGTATTGGTACCCAACCTCGTCATTGACCAGTTGTCTCCCAACCTTGATACTCTCTTCTAGATCCGCAAGATCCTCCTCTAGCTCTTGCATGAACTGCTCATCCTCCCAAGCCTGGACTTCTTCGATCTCAGCACACACTTGCTTGAGAGACTGATTGATGTAACGTTCCATTAGTTTGCCCTTTCTGCTCTAAGTTGAGCAATTTTTTTGCACCATTCACGCTTGACGACCGGATAACGATCGTAATCTATTACAGAGAAACCAA
>CBJMBI010000165.1:0-7780 GCA_966427955.1 uncultured Ktedonobacterales bacterium | reverse complement strand
GCCATCGGTTTAGCAAAGGTTCTGACAGCATTTGCCATTGAAAGTAAGCAAGCAGGCGATGTAATGACATGCTTTACCCGCTCCACTAAGAGATCCGGATTTAAATCATCATCACGGATTACCTCTGCAGCCTGTTTTCTTCCAAAAGTTTCGGCGTTAACCTCTTGTGGAGATCCACCAATTGCAGGAGGTAATGGTACCAGAATACTTGGTTTGCTCAATACAGCCAGTTCACTAAGAGTGGCAGCTCCTGCCCGACAGATTACTAGTTCAGCAGCTTGTAGAGCCATTGGCATATCATCAAGCATATAAGGTACCAAGCGATAGCGCTGCCGATCTCGTGGCTGCATAGTGGCCAGAATCTCATTAGAGAGGGCTTGCGTCTCAGCGAAAAGCTTGTTTCCGCTGATCTGTAAGATTTGACAATTTCTCAGCAATTCAGGCAAAGCTTTCACTACAACCTGATTGAGATGACGACTTCCCTGACTTCCACCAGTTACAAGCAAAAGCGGCAATTCAGGATCAAAGTTAAGTTTACTGCGTGCCTGCTGTGGGGTAATCTGGCATACATCGAGAATCTCCTGACGCACAGGATTACCTAGATGAAGTGTCTTGTGTGCAGGAAAATACTGTAGTGAGTCTGCAAAAGCCACCGATATCTGTGTCGCTAAAGGTGCAATGAGTTTATTCGACAAATTTGGCGGCACATCCTGCTGATGCATCACCAAAGGTACACCGTTTAGTCTAGCCGCCAGACCAGCTGGCACTGCCACATATCCACCACCGGTAAAAGCTACGTGTGGACGAAATTCTCCTATAATCCCAACTGCCTGCACCATCCCGACAGGAATACGCCCAACTCCTATCAAAGTACGCCATGAGACGTATCGCCGCAGCTTGCCAGCCTTAACTACCACCAGACGAAATCCAGCAGCAGGAACTAGCTCAGCCTCTAAGCCATCATCACTGCCCAGATAGAGTATATCAGCGTCATATTTGTCTCGTAACAGCGCAGCAACCGCCAGGGCCGGATAAATATGGCCACCAGTGCCACCACCTGATACTACAACTCTCATTGCGCCCGCCGCCTTCTAATGTTTTTTGTAATTGAATAGCGTAAAAACGCTGGATCATCAGGCTCTCGAATATAGCGAGAAATATTGAGCAACACTCCTACAGCCGCCATTGAGACCACAAGCGAGGAACCACCATAGCTAATAAATGGCAAAGGGACTCCTGTATATGGGATCGCCCCAGTTGTCGACCCAATATTTACTATGGTCTGTAAGACTAGCCAAGTCGTAATACCCGTCGCTAATAGCGCTCCATAGATATCCGGTGTACGCCTCGCCAGACGAAAACCACGAAATGCCAACAGTAAGAATAGCAGAATAACAACAGCACATCCAATAAAGCCCAATTCCTCACCGATGATTGCAAAGATCGAATCAATATGGGGAAGAGGCAAATAACCTGTCTTCTGACGGCTTGCCCCCAATCCAAGACCAAACCATCCTCCAGACCCCAATGCCAATAATGATTGGTACAGTTGCAAATTGTAACTCGTAATATTACTAAATGGATCGAGAAAGCCCATTATACGGTAATAGCGATAGCCCCGAAAGGCTTGAGTAACGAAGACCAAACTTCCACAGCCTGCAGCCAGTAAAAATTGCAAGATATTTGCCCCCGCCGTAAAGAACATAGCAGCAGCCAAACCAGCGATGACAATAGCAGTCCCCATATCATTCTCAAGCAAAACCAATGCGAGAACAGCACCGACCAGGATCACAAAAGGAGCTAGTCCATAGAGAAAGGTCCCTACCTGATTCCCTTTACGTGCCAGCCAATCGGCAATATAGAGAGCCAGCATCAATTTTGCCAGCTCGCTTGGCTGGAATGACAAAAACGAGCCAAAAGTCAGCCAGCGAGAGGCCCCATAGGCAGTTGTACCAAACTTTAAGACAATGATTAGCAGAGGGAAGACAACTACCAACCCCATGACAGAGAACCTGCGCCACTGCCGATAATCTATACGCATCGTCACTAACATCGCTGCTACACCAAGTAATGCCCCTAACAGTTGCTTCTGAAAAAAGTAAGAAGCATCATGATAATAGCTGACAGCAACGAAAGCACTCGCACTATAGACCATCACTAGACCAATACACAGCAAAGCTAGCACCAACACAAGCAGAACAGAATCTATCTTGCCAGCAACACGAGGCAATTGCATTTCTAGCATTTCTAGCTTCTTTTGTTCTTCTTCACTGAGGGCATGATAAACCGTGCCCTTTGATGGAGTAGACAAACCAGCATGAGAAACCCTATTTCGCAAGTGCGGCAGGCTCTTACGTGACACAGCAGAGGTGCCAGGGTATCCAAGCCTGCCCTCAGCGGCATTAGCCATTTTCCCCTCTCGACCACCGTTCACTGACCCACGTCGAGGACGAGCCACCTCATTTGCCGACTTGGCCTGACTACTCTTGCGCGAAGCAGATTTCAACACAGGAGAGCGAAAGACAGGGAGTGACAAATCCTCTCGTTGCTCCCGACTACTAGCCGCCCCCCCTTTGGGGGAGCGGCTAGTAGACTTTTCGTTCGCTTTTCTTACCTGTCTGATCTTATCTGGTTGCATGGACACCTGCATATTTCTATCTAGCATAAGGTACACAGTTGACTTACATCTGATACTCCCACCAAAAATCCTGAGGCTATCTCAGACTGGGCATAGAATAAATTTTTGGCCCGCTATTCCCGAGTAATTAATTCTTGGGATCTTTACCGTCGCTTTGATCTTGAGTAGCTTGCTCTTGCATAAGCTGGAGCACCTGCTCTACTTCGCACTCACTGACAGGCAAATGCATTTTCTGAAGATCAAGCATTTCTATATTTTCTGTCTCTAATAACTTTGTCCAAGGATCACCCTCAAGTATTGGGACAGCCTGCTGGGAGGACCCAGAGCCCGTCTGAACATGGCATTCATCAGGATGTAGACCAAGCAATTCTTGCCAGACACTACTTAGCTCGGCTTGGTACCCCTCCTGGTGCTGCCCTTTTAGTTGCCGATCATCCTCTTTCTGCATTGTTCACCCCCTAGTATCGAACGCGATAAACCGGTTTTTACTTCACAGACAATAAATACGCAAAAGTCTACACTTGTCTGTTGGACTATCCTGCCATCCATCGCCAATTGATAGGAGCCCAATCAATTCACTGCCCCCCTCCAGTTTGCAAATCTGGTGGAATACTATAGTGTAACACTAACTGCTGTGCAATAGCTTCCCAGAGAGGACCAGCAGCCGTCCCACCATAAATTGTTTTTTGTGGTCGATCGATTTTCACCAGAATGACAAATTGTGGGTCCGACGCTGGTAAAAAACCAGCCACCGAAGCTTCAGTTTGGTCCATCGCAAGACCCTGTGTCGTTGCCGTACCTGTTTTAATCGCCACACTATAGTTCGGCAGACTGATATCGTTATACTCGGCAGTACTGACAAGCATACTAGCAAGGGTCTTCGACGTATTAGCGCTGATGACACGGCGCAACACGTGCGGTTGCGTTGTTACAATATGCCCATTATTATTGATCGAAGCTACTATATAGGGCTGCATCATCACCCCCCCATTGGCAATAGCCTGATAGGCACGGGCAACTTGGAGCGGAGAGGCCGTAATACTCTGGCCAAAGGCCTGCCGAGTCAGATCGCTCTTCGACCAACCAACAGAAGCGGTTGTGCGATACCCACCTGAATCTTCTGGATTAAATAATCCAACCGGTTGACCGAAACCAAAACGTTGCAGGAATGGATAGAAGCGATCTGGCCCCAACCAAGTCGCCACCGTGGCGGCTCCGACATTAGCGGAATGCTCCAACACCTGTGTCATCGTCTCTTTCCCATAGCCCTCATCATTCCAGTTATGCACCGTAGGTGTCCCATCGCTAAAGTTCAGATAACCAGGATCATTAATAGAGGTATCAGGTGTGATAACATGTTGCTCAAGTGCTGCAGCCATTGTGATTGCCTTCATCGTCGAGCCTGGTTCATAGCCACAGAACAGAGCCGGATTCAAATATACATCTTCACTTCCAATACAACCTTTTTGATCGGCAAAATCGCTATAATGATTAGGATCGAAGGAGGGATAACCAGCTAATGCAATAACAGCTCCAGTATGAGCATTAAGCACAACTACTGTCCCACTTGGAGCCTCTAACTGCTTGGCTGCATTTTGCAAAGCACTCTGTGCAAAATACTGGATAAAACTATCAACCGTCAGAGTCAGGTCAGACCCTTTCACCGGATCATGCTTAGACTCCGCACCAACCGTTAATGGATTCCCATTGAGATCGGTCTCAGCCGTGAAACTGCCAGCATGACCAGACAGCAGTTTATTGTATTGAGCCTCAATACCATAGATGCCCTCATCACCCTGTACATAGCCCACGATCTGGCTAGCCAGATCGCCACCAGGATAGGTACGCCAAGTCTGGGGCTCGAGAAAGACGTCTGGTAAGTGCAGGTCACGCAATCTCTGGCTCTGTCCCGGATCGATCTGCCTAGCAATCCGCACTGCCTGGAGACTGAGGCTGAAATCTTTGCTAAGTTGATCTTCTGACACTGATGGCAATACTTGATGCAATGCACGAACTTCAGTAAAGAGTTCCGCTGGATCATTAGCAAAGTCCGAGGCAAACTGCAACGGCGCGATATACACATCGTCACGCACAACATTAGTAGCCAGCAGATGTCCCTGGGCATCATAAATCAATCCGCGTGGAGCATTGAGGACTTGATTTTGTATATGCTCGCTATTGGCCAGCCGTGTGAGCGGGCCAGATAGCCATACTTGCCAGTAATAGAGCCTACCCAACAAAATAACCACGCCACTACAGCCCAGTAAAAAGATAACCATCTGCCGACTTCGTGCCCGATGCAGCTCAGTGCTCATCAATAAGCCTCCGACGAGGACCGAGATCTCTATTGAATAGACCGATCCCCCTTGTCAATCTCCTGCAAATGAGAAACTTGGATGATCCATAGATGTTTTGGATCAACTGGCACTAATCCCATCTTTTGGGCTTGCTCAACGATAAAAGCAGGCGATTGCTCTTGAGTAAGAATATCGACTAGATCTTGATTTTGGCGCTCGAGTGCAGCTTGTTCATTGCGTATACTCTGCAATTGATGATTAGCAGTAACTATTTGACCCACTTGGCTGAGATAGAGTACTGCCATTAAACTTATCAACAGCACACAACTAATACACAATGGAACAGGCCCCATATGAAAGAAAAATGGATGCATACGACGACGTTGAGCAGACAGAGCCGACTTGGATGTGGCCTTTGGAGAGGCAACTGTCTGTGCTTTCAGACCGTACATACACCAGATTCCTTTCTAATAAATCACCAAATCAATTGACCATTCAGATTTATTTATACATCATAAGCCTGTGTGTTCAACAGCTTCAGCAGCTCGCATCTTAGCACTACGAGCGCGTGGATTATGCGTAACCTCCTCTACAGTTGGTGTCACAGGCTTCTTTGTCAATAGGCGCAAGCGAGCCTTGTGACCACAAATACAGACAGGTGTCTGTGGTGGACAAAGGCAATAGCTTGCCTCACGTCGCATAAATTCTTTAACAATGCGATCTTCCAAAGAATGGAACGCGATAATGACCATTCGTCCCGGCATTTGCTTCTGCTCATCATGCTCTCGACCTTTTCCATTTGTCGCCAAAAGGTCCACAATCTGCGGAAGCACCGTCTCCAACCGTTCCAGTTCGTGATTGACGGCAATACGTAATGCTTGAAACGTACGCGTTGCTGGATGAATACTACCAGGTCGATATGGAACCCCAGCAGCGACAAGCTCGGCCAGTTGACCAGTACGTGTGAGAGCACTCGCAGTCCTCTTGTGCACAATCCGTCGGGCAATTTGACGCGAACGCGCTTCCTCACCATAGCGCCAAAAGATATCTGCCAGCTCCTGCTCGCTAGCTGTATTGACCAGATCAGCAGCCGATATAGCTAATGATTGGTCAAGCCGCATATCCAGAGGACCATCGACACTAAAAGAGAAGCCACGCTGAGGATCATCCATCTGATCTGATGAGAAGCCGAGGTCGAGCAGAACACCCTGGACTTTGTTGAAACCTGTCTGAGCAGCGATCTGGGCCAGATTAGCAAAGTTTGCATGTACTAGCACTAAACGTCCGCAATCAACATACTTAGCTAGGCCTGACCTTACACGTTCCAGCGCATGGATATCAGTATCAATCCCCAAGACTTTTCCATCGGGAGCTGAGCGTTCCAGCAATGCGGCAGTATGCCCACCTCCACCTACCGTGCCATCAATATAGTATCCACCAGGCACAGGTTGAAGGAAATGCAGAGCTTCCTCCAGCATCACTGGCACATGTTGTGAATGTTCATTAAGCATAAAAAATCAATTTCTGATTGAAAATTAAATATAGCTCGAAAAGCTAAGAAACATAATAAACGCCTTGTGGTTTCAATCTGAAAAAAAGAAATTCCCCAAATTTCTCCACTTTGCCCCACTTCATTGTAACACGTCTCGGGATGCAGGAAAAGAGTCTTCTCCTCCGCTTTTTAGTGACAAAAGCAGACAACCATGGGTGAGGTTCAAACCTTTGTGAGGCAGCTTCTCAAGCCACTTTTCAGCCCAATAGATAAGTGTAAATTGGCTTGAGAAGCCAATTGAGTAGAGGGAGTACCTTTTTGACTCATGGCAAGCGCTTGTATTTCTCAAAATCGGGTGCTATACTCCTAAACGGCAGTGAGGTTGTAATGCCGCTCTATAAGCCCAACAACATCATCTTGAGCTGCTAGAGCTGGTAGATATTGATAGTTGCACAGTTGCAAGGAGGATTTCGAATCTATGGCCGAAGAAAATGCAGCCACAATCCAAACTATTGGCAGGCAAGAGCTTTCCAAGCGCATTGCCAAAGAGGCACAACTTTCGCAGAAACAGGCAGCAGAGGTGTTGGAAGCAACCCTTACAGCTATCCGCGAAGCTCTTCAAAATGGAGAAGAGGTTCGCTTGGTAGGCTTTGGCTCCTTCAAAGTGCGTCAAAGTGCTGCTCGCAAGGGAGTTAATCCACGCAACAGGCAACCCATCGAGGTGCCCTCAAAAGAGCGTGTACGATTCTTCCCTGGCAAAGAACTCGCCGAGGCCGTTCTCAAAAAGTAGTCTATCGAAATGTAACCCTTAACTGCCATGCCACTATAGCACAGCCCCTGTGAGCTAGAGGATAGGGCAATCCTAATCAGAATATCTAAAATCAAATGGTGAATTTCTCTCTCCTAATCTCTCAGGAGAGGCATCTGGTTATCCTGCTTTTCAGGGGCTATGCCCACACATTGAAGATCTTAGGTTAAGCAAACCTTTCAGCTTGTATAAAGCTGAAAGTATTTATGTCATGATGTCTATGCGGCCTACGAGTAGGCTTTGACGAAGCTGCTGGGACAGGAAGCTGTCCCTAGCCCTTCATGGCTATGAAAGCCAGCCGAAAATTACCTCTTCCTTAAAATTCTATAAATATTTTTCTTAAGATTTCATCAATATTTGCTATAAATTATTAATAGAACAAAGCAATTTAATAGAATTTAGAAGTTTTTTGCTTCAAAGATCAGGGCTAATCATACACCAATATCTCCCATGAGCGAGTCTACTTTTGCTGTGACCATTAATATTTCTAGCGACTAGACACATTGACAGCCTCTCTACCATCTGTTACTTTTTCTAAAGATAGA
>CBJMBI010000164.1:0-7845 GCA_966427955.1 uncultured Ktedonobacterales bacterium | reverse complement strand
GCAACTTGAATCAGTGCATCTTGTTCCAAAAGGTAAGCTTGATTGGGCTGAATGGGTTGTCCATTCAATCGCAAGGTTTGAGCAAGAGTTGCCATACTACAATGAGCTTTGAGGAGCAATCTGCCATAGATGCCATATATTCCAATAGGTTGGCTCTTCTGATCTTGTAGCTCCTTACCCATGATAGTAAGAAGCATAGGACCTACTGTAGACCATACGTCGGAGTGCTGGAAGCTCCGGGGATTAATTGGGCAATTGGGGGCTGGGTTAGGTTGGTTAGGTTGGTTGGGTTGGTTAGGTTGGTTAGAGCAGTTACTGTCCGAATCACTGGTAGCAGTGTCACAAGGGAAAAGATTATCATCTGTCGAATTGTAATCCCACAGGGCGGGCAGAAAGTATATATCCCCTCGCAAGAGGGCCAACAGACCATCATCGGTTGCAGGAATAGCAGCTTGAAAGTCACCTGGTGAACTAATAGGAGATTTAGTTTGAGGATTAACCAACTGGCCTGCCATGGCAAGATCATTGAGAGAAAGCTGCTGTGGCCATTTCTTATAGTTATCTGGAGATGTCTCCTGTTGCAGAAGCGACAAGAAAGTACTGCTCTGTTTACTACAAGTTGCAGTATCTGTATTGGCATTAAGATCTTTTCCTTCATGATAATAATAATTACAGAATATACTAAAGGGATCTTGCTGATTGTCGGCCATCTGAGCGTGTATCCTTTGAGAAGAGCCAATAGTTGCCATCATGACCAAAATGCAAAGGACAAGAGCATTGACGATCCCTCCGAGCACCAATGTTCTGTGCTTAGTAGAAAAGAAAGTTTTCATGTGTTACCCTCCAGGTATGTATTAAGACAACAGGATGACTGAATATAATACTAAAACATTAGGATATCGAGAAGATATAGCTCTTCTATTTCAAAAGGATTTTCCATGCTTGGATGCAATTGAGTCTTAGAAGATAGCTTACTCACTCTATCTTTCTTCTTTTAGCATAAACAATCAAGGAGGAACTTACTAGGGGGAAAGAGGGACAGTATGATAAAACCTGATGAGAAATATATATTTAAATGGTAGCGTAGAATAATGTATGGATAAAGGCTTCTATTTTAAGCAAGATGAGAGAGTACAATTCTCTCTTGCAAAGGTAAGGGAGTTTTTGGCCTTCCAACTAGAATATGCCAAATTTGTCGGCAACTATGGAAAAAATATGGTATAGTTTAATCGATCATTATCTATTGCATAGCAATAATCAAACCGAATTGGTCTAGGAGCTTTGAATGTCTGTACCCTTTATTCCCCTAGTCCTACTTTTTATCATTGCTCTCACAACCATGCTGGTGGGTTTACATCTCTCATCAAAAGCTCTTGCTGCCGATAGGAGCAAGCTTGTTGCCCAAACAGGTACTGTTTCAAGAGATTTACTGACGGGTAGCCGTCGAGAGCTGATCAATAACCGATCAAACGGAAGCTATACGCTTGCAACACCTCAAAGAAAAAAATATGGCTGGTTACTATTTTTTCTAATCTGCATACTGATTTTCAGCGGCAGCATCTTCTTTCTTGATAGAGAATTCGAATCTATTTCATCAAAATCCTCATTAATAGTTCCATACCAATTGGCAACCAATAATGCTCCAAATGCTGTACCACTTCAGATACCTCAGGGATTTTCAGGTGCATCGAAAGCGCTCAAACGTATAGCACAGATGGACTCTAGTCAATATAGTTCGATGCAGCAGTATGAGACGTGGGCTCCTTCTGCCTGTTCTACAGCATCTATGACCGAAGTGATTAATGCATACGGCTATAACTATCATATTAGCGACATTTTACAAGCTGAAATTAAACAGTCTGCTATTTCACCTGAACTAGGCCTGCTAAAACTCGATGGAATTGATCACACCGTTGCACAATTTGGCTTTAGCACGGCTCAACTGAGCAAGGCTCCATTGGATAGCCTCATCTCAGTAGCAAATAGTGGCTGGCCAATTATTGTTGACTTTCCACCCAGTGGAGATTGGCCAGCAGGCCATTTTCTCGTGGTTATCGGTGGTAATAACGACACCGTGGCGCTAGCAGATTCTAGCTCAAAGGATTTTACTTCGATATCTCATCAGAGATTCTTGCAGGACTGGGGTGGGTTTGCAGTTGTAGTCATGCCAAAGGAACGATAAAAATAAATCTAAATATTTATAATTTATAAAAATCTTCAGAAATAATAATTTGCTCGAAAGTATCAATAACTTCTGTAGCACTTATAACACGTCCCGCTAGGGTATCAAGTCCTACGGCGCGCTCCTGTAACCCGTGGTGTAATAGTGATTGCTCCTCTTCAGTGTGTCCTAACAGATATGCCAGAAGTGTTGTATCCCAGTGAAGCACAACCCCAGCCTGTAACAAGGTACCAACTCGGCGGCGAATCATGTCAAAGCCGACCACTTTGCGCTGTCCAACAACAACCTCATAGGCAGAAAGCGAGCCATAGCAAGCACGATACATAAGCAACTCATAGGCGCTTGATCTTGGATCTTTGCGTAGTGCACGCTGGGCATGTGCTTCTGTGGGTGACACAGTACGTGCTTGAATGCCAAATTGACGCAATGTTGTCACCCATGCCTCACCAAACCAGCGATAAGATTCAACAATATCTGAGTGGATAAGTACATGTCCTGCTGGTAGGATTACATCTAAGCTTAACAAGTGGGGCCCAACCAAGACTGCAGTGCCACCAGCTCGTCGATGATAGATCGGTAAACTAGTTGCGGCTGAGGGATTGAGAACGCTGTGTTTTTGAGAGAAGCCCAACACGAGCCCAGTCGGATCGGCTATCGACCAATAGACGATCGGTCGGTCTGCTGGCTGGATGCTGCTTAAGAAGCGCTCGCTCTGCTCAATATGGTGCTGTTGATCAGCAATAGTAAGTGGATAAATATCCCAATGTATTCTTGACATTGATTGTAAACATTATCTCCTTAAAAAAAAGTAAGTAGATGGGGAAGAAAGATAAACAACCCAATAACAACAGCTAAAATAGCATGTGCCAATACTGCACCAGCGGCAACATCTTTAGCAATTTTTGCCAAAGGATGATATTGAGGCGAGGCAAGATCGACGCACAACTCTGCAACAGTATTGAGCATCTCCGTAGTAAACACACCGGTAATGGCGACAAAAAGAATGGCGAATTCCAGTGCAGAGATGTGTAGGGCAAGACCCATAATAATGGCTAGTGTGGCAATTGCAATATGAATACGAGCATGACGTTGAGTGCGAAGCGTATACCAGAGCCCATGAAAAGCATAACCGAAGCCTGCAAGAAACTTTGCCCACTTGCTTTTTCGTGAACGCCCGGAGAGAGATGACCAGCCCATCCTATCCTTGATATCCTAGAGTTTGTAGGACAGTTTGCTGGATGTGGACCATAGCTTGATAACCTGCCTCTGTCTGATCATCATAGCCAACAAGATGTAACAGTCCATGCGAGAAGAGGTAGAGGAGTTCAACCAACGGATCATGGCCTGCTTCCGTTGCCTGACGCATGATCGTTGGCCAGGACATGACAATATCACCGAGATTCATAACCGAGCCCGGTGGAGTAACAAATTTTTGTGCTGATTGCTCGCTAGTTGAGGGCGCATCTTCAGTAGGAGTCGTGGACCAGAGCTGATCAACTGGAGCATTGACCAGAGGATCTTCGAGCAAAGGAAAAGAGAGCACATCAGTTGGCTTATCCTGATTGCGATATTGCTTATTCATATCGCGTATACTCTCATCATCAGTAATCAGCAACGTAAACATAACCTCTGGCTTGATATCAACAATCCGTAACGTTTGTAATGCAACACGATCCAGATCAACAGAAGAAAGTTGCTGCTCGATGAAAGCATTTTGCTGGTCAGAACCAGCATCTACATAAAGTTCTATAAGAGGATGTTCTTGCATCAAATGCAGCCCTTAACTTACAGCTAAAAGCGTGAGGAAGAAGCGGTAAAGATTTCCTACCATTGGCATAGGGAAACAATGCCGCTTCAGAGTCGTTATGTGAAAGCCCCTCTATAGCTGTAACAGAAAATCTATTATTTCCTATGTGCGACTTTGCGTCGGCGTGCAGCTTCTTTTCTCTTCCGCTTGACGCTTGGCTTCTCATAATGCTCTCGGCGACGAGCCTCAGAGAGAATACCATCCTGCTGAATTTTACGATTAAAGCGTTTTAACGCAGCTTCAAAAGACTCATTTTCGCTAATTATGACTGCTGACATCAGATTCCCCTCCTCTCGTGGCCTGTTTTCGAGGTAGGTGATATGACCCTTGCTTTGAGTCCCTCTACCATACATCGTTGACCTGTATGAAGTACCCCATGCCTGAAGGGCAGGAGCATCTTGTTGCGGGTTGGTAACAGCTCCCAAATAGGGACCCGTCACGCACCTTTAGCCGTATTGTGCGGCTGGCTCTTTAACTAGTATAGCAGTGTTGTCAAGACTTTCTTCTCGCATACTATGATGGCTATGGTATTTCCCTAAGCAGATGAGCAGAACTAGGAGTAGCGCAAAAAGATCGGTCATAGCATGGACATATAAATTGTCCACTAAATTATGTACGCAGACAGAGAGTAACGCTGCCAGCAAGCCAATGGCGAGTGCTCTATCATTTTTGAGGGGACCAGAGTGCCTCATTGCATAAGAGGGTCCCATTATTGTTACTTCTGCCTGTGGCTTGAGTTGTTGGTAGCGTTTGCTAATTGCACGATAGGCACGTCCTCCGGAAACAAAGATTGCTAGCAAGAACAAGACAAAAGCGCTCAGACCCAATAAACCCGTTTCAGCGGCTATATTGATGTAGTAGTTATGTGCATGTCCTAAAGGAATAACAAAAATTCCAAGATGATACGTTGGATAGGCGTATTGATAATTTCCTATCCCTATACCGAGGAGCGGGTAGGCCAAAAACATCTGAACGCCAGCAACCCAGTGAGCTACACGTTCGGAGTTTGCATAGTTATCTGCTGAGGGATTGGTAAATGAAATATTAATCACACCAATCTTTGTCAGAATGGGATCTATGAAGTGTGATGGAATTATACCTGCAAGATAAAATCCTATCGTGCATAAAATTAAAATAAATATAATATAAAGTGGAATACGCATCCGAGGGAAACCTACAGCAAGAATGAAAATCACTGCTGCCCCGATAGCAATCCATCCACCTTTGGATTGCGAATAATATTCCACTCCTGCTAAAGGAATAGCAGTGCAAGCCGAGAGCATGCGTATAGTCCAGTTATGCCCAAGCAGTGAGAGTGCAATGGCCAGTGCGAGCGTCATATTGATGTAGCCTGCATAAGGATTAGGCTGCGCAAATGTACCATAGACACGCAGACTTGCATCACGCACAAACGAGGCTGGGCCTAAATTGAGAAAGGCCTGGGCATAGCCTAAGAGCGCTTGTGAGATCCCAGCCAAACATATGATAACAACAATGGTCCAGATCTGCTGACGTGTCTGCAAATACTTTGTGCCTAGCATGACAATCATCAGAGCTTCAGTCCATTTGACAATCTCTTTAATACTACCCATCAGACTGAAGGCCACTGTCATTGAGAGAAGTAATGTCAGCAGGAAGAAAATCATACTGAGCACTAGGTATCGTGGTGCTACTGTCTCATCATAATCGAGTGCTCCAATATAAATTCCTCTGCGGGCTGCGAGAGGACGCAATGTGTAGCTCATCAACCAACTTGCTACTAATAGGGTAACAAGAATATCGGCGCTCGTAAGTCCTCCAGCAATTGTATCTAGAGATCCCCAAGGAATAGCAAAAGGAAGCAAGTAGAGTGCAACACGTGGACGTATGAGAGTCCAGATGGCAACCATAAGGTAGAGAGGTATACGAATATTCCAGTAGTGGTCACTAGGAACACCCAGCAGGCATGCGAGAGCAAAGAATGCTCCCAGCAAGCCGACCAGATTTGCTCCTGTGATTCGCTTTCTTATGCTCTCTGTTGCACGTTTATACCAAAGAACGTGATTTTCCTGCTGTAATATATCTAAAGCAGATAAACTATCCATAGCCACCTAATGTACAAAGACCCATTTCCATTTTACAGAGCGAGATGAAAATGCCAGCTTCTCCTTCTTGCTCCAGCATATCAGTCTATTGACTATGAAACCATCGAAGGTTGTGTAATGCGTTGGCTAAACCAAGCAATAGTCCGGCGCAGTCCTTCTTCCATACTCACCTGAGGCTGCCATCCAAGGATCTGTTCAGCCCTACTGGGATTGGGTCGGCGGCGCTCTGGATCATCAATCCGACTCGACTCAAAAACAATCGTGGATGAAGAATTGCAGAGGCGAATGATCATCTGAGCATATGCGAGAACAGTGTACTCCTCAGTGCTTCCTAAATTAAAGACCTCACCAGTTGTATTAGGACGGAACAAGGCTCGTACCAAGCCCTCAACAAGGTCATCGACATAGGTAATACTACGCGTCTTTGTTCCATCACCGAAGATAGTGAGCGGCTGATTCTTGAGTGCCTGTGTAATAAAATTAGGAATCATCCGTCCATCATCAATCTGGCTATTGGGACCATAGGTATTAAAGATGCGGACAATGCGCACATCAGTTTGATACTGGCGATAATATTCCATCGTCAAAGTCTCGGCAAGGCGCTTACTTTCATCATAACAGGCACGAGGCCCAATTGGGTTCACATTTCCCCAATAGTCCTCACACTGAGGGTGCTCTAATGGGTCCCCATAGATTTCTGACGTTGAAGAGACGAGGAATCTCGCCTGTTGCTTTTTGGCTTGCTCTAACATCTGATAGGTGCCTTGGCTATTGACCAGGATAGTCTCAATGGGGTGTTGCATATACCCGACAGGGCTGGCTGGACTGGCCAGATGGAAAATGGCATCAGCTTGAAACCAAAATGGCTCAGTGACATCATGTTCGAGAAAAGTAAAACGAGGATGATTTCGTATTGAAGCAATATTATCGGTTGTGCCAGTGATCAGATTATCTACGCAAAGAACAGTGTGCCCCTCCGTAAGCAAACGTGCACAAAGATTGGAGCCAATAAACCCTGCTCCTCCAGTAACGAGTATGTTCAATGGAAAAACCTCCAAATTTTGACAAGTATCCTCTATCAATAGATAACTGTCTTTGTTTACCTGATTGGCTAGACGAGTTGGCCTCTTGAAGGTAACGATATAGCACTAGTAGGTGCTTTGATCTCTTTTTTCTTACCGTGCAGCGTGTGGCTCTTTAGGGCAAGAACTCGTCACATTCCATGATACCTGGTGTTAGCTGGAGTGTAAACTGGCACCAGTACCCACAAAAGGGCTTACAGATGGACTACTTTGTCTCCCTATCCAAGGATACGATTCGAGTCGTTGATGTGTGACAGTGGGGTGCTGATTCTCAGTTCCCACTACCGACCCTCTTTGCTGAGCCTTGATGGCTCTTTGATTTTGGGCTTGACTTCCCATCCTATGATGTATCCACTGGGGAGGCTCTCGTTATTGCTGCTGGGATTTTGGTATCCTACAGTATTGCTTTCTGGAGCTATGCTCTCCAATGCTTGGACTGGGCCACCCCCGACTCCGAGAGTCCATTTTGGACCCTCTTGTTGTTTACTTGAGTCTTCATTTGGCTTTTCACTTGGTTCTCCCCCTCCCCCCCCTTTCAGCTTGCCTAACGCGCTTGTGTTGGATTTTTTCTCATTGGGTCTGGACTTGACCTCGTTACCTTGCCATTTTCGCCAATGTCTCGGGCTCTCACTGGATTGGCCTGATATGCGCAAAGCTGTCAGTTCAAGGGCAAGACTTGGAAATCGCGAA
>CBJMBI010000163.1:0-7913 GCA_966427955.1 uncultured Ktedonobacterales bacterium | reverse complement strand
GCGATGATGCTGGAGCCGCTGCCGCTGGTGCTGCTGCTGGCGATGATGCTGGAGCCGCTGCCGCTGGTGCTGCTGCTGGCGATGATGCTGGAGCAGCTGCCGCTGGTGCTGCTGCTGGCGATGATGCTGGAGCCGCTGCCGCTGGCACTGCTGGCGATGATGCTGGAGCTGGAGGTGCTGCTGGTACTGGTGCCGCTGCTGGAGGTGCTGCTGGCGCTGGTGCCGCTGCTGGAGGTGCTGCTGGCGTGCTCGCCCCTCCTCCAAGTCCCGATGGGAACAATTGAGATACTATCTGAGGCCCCAGTTGAGGGAGTGATAGCTGACAACCAGCAGGAGAGGATGCACTGAGAAAAAACATAGCGGTTGTTATGAGTAGTAAAGCCCACTTGACAGATGACAATCGATGACGTAATTTTGGAAACCACTTTAAATACGGCTTCAGAGGTCCTTTCATGAGCAGACCCTCCCCACAATAAAGAATACTTTGTAGATCATCGGATACCTCAAGTCTTTTAAAAATCAGCCACCAACCTTGTTTGAAAAAGCGACCGCAAGGAGCCAGGACTGCTTCAAATATCATACTTTAGGAGCGGCCTTCTGTTGACTATATTATAGTAGAAGCTTACATGATCCTAATAGGGGGAAACAGGGACAGTTTTCACTATCACGCATCAAAAATGAATACGCTTTAGCGCACAGCTTCTACCTATCGTGGTTAACAGGAAGATAGAACCCATATACATGCCTGACTTTTTTCCATATCTTTCTAGTGAAGAAGAGATAAAGGAGGAATAAAAGTAACAGTTGAGAAGAATGATTATTAAACCATCTAACAAGAAATGTCAAGCATTGCCACTCAAAAAGTGCGAGACCATGCAAGCTGAGTCGGACAGTGGCTACAACACAGTCTTATGCTTTCTATCTTCTGCCACTGTCCTTTCGAAGAATATTCGCCTTTGATCAGTGCTAAATCTCATCAATTTCTTAAACTAGTGATCCCACTTCCTTCGCTATCATGGTCGCACGAGGAAACGAAGACTGATCCTAAACAGCCTCGGCTGTTTTGAAACCTGGAGCAGGAGTCACCAATGAGGATGGTGGAGGAGAAACAGCAGGCGCCTTGATAGTTACTTTCGAGCTTGAAGGCTTCAACAAAGAGGCCGCAATGACCCGTTTATAAACCTTTGTATAGTTATTGGCCATCACACGAACAGAGAAGTGCCGCTCGACATGAGCCCTTACAGCTTTACGGGCAAGTTTCTCAATTTTTGGAATAAATTGAACCATCTCAGCTACGTCATGAACCAGAAATCCTGTCTTTCCATGGACAATGATTTCCGGTGCTGCACCACGTGCAAAGGAAATCACAGGGCAGCCAACCGACATCGCTTCAATCATTACCAGACCAAATGGTTCTTCCCACTCGATCGGATTAAGAAATCCACGTGCACGGCTGAGCAAGTCAATCTTCTGCGACATATTAACAGGGCCAAGGTACTTTACCTGTTCATTGTCAATGTGCGGCCGAATCATCTCCTCAAAATACCGCACTGCCACCGTCGAATGAGGATCAACAGTTCCTGCTAAGATCAGAGGGATACCCACAGCCTTTGCTGCACTGATTGCATGATGTGTTCCCTTTTCCGGTGTGACACGCCCCAGCCACACCAGGAAATGCTCAGGATCCTCAACCACAGGCTTGAACAGGTTCATGGGCAAACCGTGATAGATTACCCCTGCAAAATTGAGGTCATAAGGAACTTGCATTTGTGCACTCTCACTAATCGCTACTATTGGCACTTTTGAAAGCCACTCTAAATAGTAGCGATCTGCATCCCCTGTCCAGGATTGGACGCGGTCAAAAGGAAAACAGCTATGCAACGTTGTGACCATAGGTATAGAAAGATCTGCAGACAACGGAAAAACATACATATCCGCAGCAGAAGAAAGGTTGGTATGCAGGATATCAAAGTGCTGCGTCTTGACATACTCCATAGCTTTATGAAAGTGGTAATAGGCCTTGAGATGAGCAGGCCAAGGGACTCCAGAGTCACAGAGGGCTTGTGGGAAAAACGAGACCAATTTTGCTGATGTCTGAGCATCACCAGGAGCTAACAACGTGACGTCATGGCCTTGGGCTACCTGCTCTTCAATCAGATTATAGAGGAATATTTCTGTCCCACCATAGTTTTTCGGCGGCACAGCAATCCACGGGGGAGCAATATGTGCTATCTTCATGGTCACCCTTCACCTAACTTCTACGGATCTGCATTTATCTATGTATAGCATCCATGGGTACAGAATGCATATCATACAAATACAGTCGGTACTTTAGTACTCATATCAGTATCCACTTTATACACGATTGAAACCTCCCAAAGGACACAAATTATAGAACAACTGCTTAATAAGAAATACGATAAATTTATATTACCTATATTTCATCCAATATATATATTTCATATTAATGTTTTCTCTTTGAATCTTATCAGCCTCAACCCCTCAGTTAATAGCTCTTTGCAGCTTTCTCCACCGTCTGGAGTGCACCTTGCATCTAGATTGCTTTTTGGCAATTTTGCCCAGTTGTTTGCTTCTCTATCGTTTGAGAGATCGGATGCCACATCCCGTTACGATCATGGCCGAACCACAGTTGGTACTGGCAGCAGCCAAGTGAATCTCACCCAAGTCTACCGTTGCATGAACCTCTCCAAGGTGCTTCGAGAGCGGACGGAGTCTCAACACAGACATGCAACTCAAAACCATTCCCATCTGTTATACAAACAATTCATATATTATTTACATTACTAGATTTACACCTAAAATTTTTATATTTTTCTACTATACCTATAACTTCATCTAAGCGGGAAATAAGATTAATATCTCTAAAATCTCTCTGATACCCTTTAGCAACATAACCATACAATGGATCCCGCTTAAAATGCGCTTCTGCTGGAGAACTACTGCCGGCTTCCATTTGCGATACAGATAAAGGCCCAGCCTGCGGCATTATCTCCCTCCCTTTTTTACTGGATACAACTCCACTCAGCAATACTGTATCCCGCTCACGGTCCAAGGGCTGAGATTGTTTTATTGCCACATCTATCTGTTCTAATAAAGTAGCTAAATTATTTTTTAAAGCTTTCAAACTCTGGTTACCAGGATCACTGAGAACTGTAACAAACTTCACTGCAAATTCACAACAAGATCTCATGTAATCCATTATCGTTTTCGAGTAAGAGCTGAACTCTCCCATCAAGCTAGCAGTTTCTAGTAACCCTAGCGCTAAACGCATCTTTTCCAGTTTTTCCTTGGCAAAACCTTCAAAATTTTCCTGTGGGAACTGATCATCTTTGGTCAATGCATTTACACGCTCTAGGCGCATAGCCATATCCTTGCGCATTTGCAATAATTTTTCTAGGGGCAGAGTATCTTCAGAGGCAACCAATTGCCGTCGACAGCTATAGTATGCATGGATAATAGCATATAATCGATTGTAAACGGCTCTTATAGCCTCGTATGCGTTTATAAATATGTTTACACTTATCTCTTCTATATCCTTTTCAATTGCTTGAGACATATTTTACTTCCCTCCTTTTTAACTCTTTTCAAGAATTTTTTCTTTCCTTTCCTTTATAACCAAACTTTTAATTCGTCCTAAAACCCTCTATTGAGTAACATCTCACTTGCCTATCTCAACTATACTTAAGAATACCCAATGAGAGGGATTTTTTCTAGGGATAAATGGGACATCTAGCAGACAGCGAAAAGACAACTTTAGAGAATCCTCCCCGCATGTATAGTCCTTCTCCGTTAACAGCAGTGGTACGAGTTTCTAATACCTCACAGCAAAGGGCTTGGACACAGGAGTAAAGTGTGCCCAAGCCCTTCCATTAAAAGGACGCGCCACTTATCCTCATATCCTAAGAAAGAGGTCTTCCGGCGCGGGGATGATCAATACAACTACTAAGCGTGTTTCTTCAAAAATCGTTCTATGCGCACTAGGGCCTCCTCAAGCTGATTGTAAGCTGTACAATAAGCAGCACGAAGATAACCAGTGCCAGCAGCGCCAAAAGAACTACCAGGAACTACAGCAACTTCCTCCTCAAAAAGCAACTTTTCGGCAAATTCTTCATCACTCATGCCTGTATGACCCACGTATGGGAAGGCATAGAAAGCTCCATGTGGTTCACAGCAAGGCAAACCAATGCGGTTCAAGCCTTCTACAAACATACGGCCACGACGAGCATAGTCATCATGCATCATTTGCACATCAGTCTCTCCATAGCGCAACGCCTCAAGAGCTGCTTCCTGGGCAGCCGTACCAGCACACATGATAGCATACTGATGAACCTTGAGCATTGCTTCTAGAATAGCAACAGGCGCAGCCACATAGCCAATACGCCAGCCAGTCATAGCATAAGCTTTGGAGAAACCATCCAGCAAGATTGTACGATCTTGCATACCTGGCATTGTAGCAATACTCACATGCTCAGTATCATAGACGAGACGACTATAGACTTCATCAACTACCACGATCAGATCGTGCTCGACTGCCAGCTTTGCAATCCCTTCCAGTTCTACGCGGGAAACTACAGCCCCAGTTGGATTATTCGGATTGCCGAGCAGAATCATCTTTGTACGCGGTGTAATCGCATTGGCAATATCATCAGCACGAACACCGAAGTCATATTGTGCATAAGTTGGAACAGGAACAGGAATGCCTCCTGAGAAGATAATATCGGCTTCATAAGCAACATAGCCTGGATCAGGCGAGATTACTTCGTCACCTGGATCAATAATCGTACGCATTGCTAGATCCACACCCTCACTTACCCCAACCGTTATCAATATTTGCGTTGCCGGATCATAATTCAAGTTGTACCTTTTTTGTAGATTTTTTGCAATTTCTTCACGCAATTCAAGCAAACCATAATTTGAGGTGTAGCGTGTGCGTCCTTCTCGAATGGAGCAGATACCAGCTTGGCGAATGTGATCAGGTGTCACAAAATCTGGCTCCCCCACACCCAACGATATAACATTTGGCATTGTGTTGATAATATCAAAAAATTTACGAATACCCGATGGCTTAACTTGGCGTACACGCTGTGAAAGCACCTCGCGCTTGAGTTTATCCATAAAATATGCAAAGTCCTCCATCCCATTTACAAAGTTGGGAGGAAAACCTTGCCCTCCTTTCTTACACTAACACTCATGTTTGCTCCAATCCTCATTTCAATCCTCAACCTCTTTCTCCAGGCAGCTGCTAGAACACCTATCCATTCTTCATGTTGTACATGCGACAAACATTCTTCTCAGATATTCTCTCACACTTGAGAAAATACAGCAATAAGTTTTCAAAGCCCTGAGCCAGACACCTTCTTTCCTAGACATAGCCTATCAGTGCATGCTATTATCAGAAAGAATTTCTTGCACAACCATCAGGAGTTTGGCTATGCACATAGGAGTCATCTTTCCACAAACTGAAATTGGGGCGGACCCAATCGTCATCCGCGACTATGCTCAGGCCGTTGAGGCTCTAGGCTACCACCATCTTGTCGCCTTTGACCATGTTCTAGGCGGAGATCCCACAAAACATGCTGGATCGCGCTATAATTCCTCTCATATGTTTCATGAACCATTTGTTCTCTTTGGCTATCTGGCAGCGTTGACTCACCTAGAACTAGCTAGTGCAGTCATTATCTTGCCACAACGACAGACAGCACTTGTAGCCAAGCAAGCAGCCGAGGTGGATGTACTTACTGGAGGCAAGTTACGCCTGGGTATCGGAGTAGGCTGGAATCCTGTGGAGTATGAAGCACTAGGTATGGATTTTCATGCCCGCGGGCGCATTGTCGAAGAGCAGATCGAAGTGATGCGCCTCCTATGGAGCCAAGAGATCATCAGCTACCAAGGCAAATACCACACCATTAACCATGCAGGGCTCAATCCTCTTCCAGTGCGTCGTTCCATTCCTATTTGGACCGGCGGACGTGCTGATGTTTTACTACGCCGGACCGCTTACCTTGCCGATGGCTGGTTCCCTCAGGATAAACCAGACGAGCAGATGCGCAAAACCCTTGAACGCCTGCGTAGCTATATTAGAGAAGCAGGCCGCGATGTGAGTTCGGTAGGCATAGAGGCACGTGTGAATGCAAGCGATGGAGATCCCGATGAGTGGTTTCGCCAAACCCAAGCCTGGCAAACCCTTGGAGCAACTCATATCGCCATCAACACTATGAATGCAGGTTTCACCTCGCTAGATCAGCACATCGAGGCCATTCGTCGCTATAAAGAGATTGGTAGTAACGTGACATCTCCCCATAGCTAAAGCCCTGCCTTTTACCCACATTTGACAAAAAGATTCTTTGAATAAAGCAGCTCTACTAAACAGGGCAGAGTAAAACTGAGATGAGACTAAAGGGGAGGACCAAACAAAGATCCCCCCTATAATCGGGTTAATTGACATGCTGCATTTTACTGTTTATACTTATGGGCATTATTGTGTGTACTTGATACATGACTAAAATTGAATTTATCTACTTACTATCCATGGATAGATATCTATCATCCATGCATGTTTTGTGGCTCGTTGGCAAACCTAGTCTCGGTGGATACTAAAATGACTACCATAGGTTACCAGTGCGTAGATAGGATCTGGGTATGCAGAAACATTTTCATCACTACTATCTCACTAAGCAGCTTACTAGCAAACCGCTACGGTCCACTTACTTGGCTCATCACATCAATGATCCTTTAGAGCAAGTAGTGATCAAGATCTTTGATGCCACCTGCCTCAATCTTGAACAAGACAGCGAGAGCCTTCTCCAAAAGATTGAATCGATCAAAAAGCTCAAGCACACCCATATCGTTCCCATCCGCGATTTTGGAATAGAGCAAGGACATCCCTATGTTGTAAGTACGTATCTACCTAACGGCTCGTTGCGCCATCGTTTAGATCATCTACCCTCCCAAAGTCTAGATCTACAAGAAGCATTACCTATCGTACTCCAGGTAGGACGTGCACTCCGCTATGCCCATCAACATAAGATCCTTCATGGGAATATCAAACCAGAAAATATTTTCTTCAATGAACAAGGAAAAATCCTCATAGGAGACTTCCATATTCTTGATTGCATTGAGACTAAACTCGACAAATCTGATCCTCACACTGCCTGCTTGGCTCCAGAACAATTTGATGGCACCATTAGTGAGAAAAGCGATCAATATGCACTTGCCAGCCTTGCCTACGAACTGATCATAGGACATACACCGTTTTCCGTCCAAGGTTCCTCTTCCATGTGGACAAAACAGAATGCACAAAGTACCATTGCTCTCCCTGATTTCATTCCCCATCTACCAGAACAGGCCGAAGAGGTGATACTCAAAGCTATGGCTAAAGATCCATCTGAACGCTATGCCAATATTTCTATATTTATGAGAGCACTTGAGGCTGTCTCGGTATTACCAATATCTGTCTCCTCCAGTTCCCCAATTGAGGCTGTTACTAGCGATACTCCTGCCAAGACCACAAGAGAGCCAGTTGCCAATGTCTCAACAGTAGCTCCTATTGTAGCCCGCCTTGTTGAACCTCCAGAGCAAGTCAAAAATGGGCCTAACACAAACAAGACTTTGGACATCCCTTCTAGTCGGACCTCACATAGGCCTTCTAGTCGAACCTCGCATAGGCCTTCTAGTCGAACTTCGCATAGGCCTTCTAGCAAGGTTACGGATACTCCTGCTAGCAAGATCTTGGATACTCCTACTAGCAAAACCTTGGATACTCCCGCTAGCAAGATCTTGGATACTCCTACTAGCAAAACCTTGGATACTCCCGCTAGCAAGATCTTAGGTACACCTCCTAGCAAAACCTTGGATATCTCTTCTAGCAGAGTTCTGGATACTTCATCCCGCAA
>CBJMBI010000162.1:0-7916 GCA_966427955.1 uncultured Ktedonobacterales bacterium | reverse complement strand
CCCCCTGGGACCTGCCCAATTTTCAAGGAGACTAGCTAAACGCCGCGTGCCGCATAACGAAGAGAAGCATCAACCTTAGTTTCGGATTTTGCCTCTCGCAAGCGGATCATCTTGTGTTCCGGTTGACGTAAGAGACGGACAGGAAGATAGGGTTCCATTGCTCGCAATGCATTGAGATAGACCTGCTGTTGCTCATAAATGACCCCATTGGGGCCCAGAGCCCACCACTCGGATGGTGTGAAGTATGCAGAAACCTCGGCCTCTGGACCACTACGCCCATACCACTGGATTAGATGTAGATTGTCCGATTGCGCAAGCCAGAGGGCCAAGTCAACAAGCTCAGGATTTCCAGTGAGTTTGGCCATCCCATAGACATGTCCCATCAACTGCAAAATTACTTTCTGTGCTTCATTGCCCAGGAAAAATTCCATACCACCACTTCCTGCCCAAGTCGAAGGATAAACAGGTAACGGCAAGTGATAAGCACGAGCACTATGACGATCAATCAACTCACTAGCAGTATATGTCGTTACACCATTTTTTCTCAGTTCGTTGGGAAGAGAACGCATAAAATCGAAAATACCGCTATCCACGCGATGATGCTCACCAAAAGTCTCATAGTCCCATCCGAGCAACAGCATATCACCCCAAGTGCGCCCAATCCAGTGGGCATAAGAATCCGCATAGAGCGGAAAACCAGACCAACTGCGATTGGAAAAGCGATAGCCTACATCATCACTCAATTCCAAATGCCGAGCTAAGAGATAAGGAGGATCATCACGATCCTCTTTCCCATCTTTCTGCCCATTACGTTTCCCATAGACAGCGGCTCGTGCAGCCTTCCTATCGCCAATTGGCTGAGCATAAGGACCATCATCGCCATAGTGATAGAGATGGGTACTCTCGCGCCACCCCATCACCCAAGGACGACCATCCATTAGCGCTCCACGGAAGCCTGCTTCATCAAGTGCATTATAAATTGTTGCTGACATACACATCTCAGTGGTATCAGTCACCACAGGACGCTTGCCAAAAATAGATACCATCTCCTGAACCATCTCGTGCATACGTGAGATAAAAGCAGGCATATCGAGCAGAAAGAGAAAACTGTGATAGGGTTCAACTCCTATAAGCTCGACATTATCCTCGGCTACCAGCTCACGAAATAGATCAAGCAGAGTAGTATCCCAGTTCTGAGCCTGCCGTAAGAATGAGAGAGAAAAGCCAATAGACAACTTCATGCCCTGCCGCACCAAATCTAAAAACATGCGCGTAGCAGGATAATAGCAATATTTCGCTACCTTTCTGAAGTAGCGCTCATTCATTCTCTCATCAAAGAGGCAGTGGGTAATATCTTCGACCGAAGCTCCGCGAGGGATCGGCTGCGCGGGAAGCTTGAGACGGCGTGGCTGATGCACCACAGTGTAAATTGCCAAATCCGCAACCATACCAAATTCTTTCTATGTGCATGGTCAATCGACCTTGTCATATACTCTTTCTCAAGTAGAGGCGATATAGAGACCTCAAGCCTCTATATCACAATCCACTTCGAGGATTACTGCAACTGAGATTTCACACTCGCCGAAGCAGCCTGTGCCATCACGTTTCGCTCAACAGTCTTACTAGCTCCGTTCAAGCTATGACTTGACGAGAGCACAATATTCTGTTTGCGTGCCAAGAACTCTAGTTTTCCAATCAAATTTTCGATCACGCGGTCCCACAGAAACTGTCTTGCGGTTTCTTGCCCCCCAAGGCGAATACGCTCCTGCTCCTCGGGATGGCGCATCAGATACAAAAGATAGCCGACAATCTCATCAGGATCATCTGTTTCGCTGACAATGGAGTTCTCAAATGAAATAGCATAGTCCTCGCCAGTACAACCAGTTACCGCAATACCCTGCGCCGCCATCACTTCCAAAGCCACCAGCCCAAAGGGTTCATGTCCACTATTGGCTAGAGTCGCATCTGCAGCAGCATAGATTGCGCGGACACATTCTTCGGGAACAAAGAAACGCAAGTTATAGATATCTGCTGGAGGAGTTTTCTCAATAGCATCAATAGACTGAGCCAAATTCGGACGCTGCGCTTCCACATCACTGATCTGCAAGCCACGATGATACGCATGGCGGAAGACCTCAGCACCATGGGGCTCAATTCCCCCTCGCACAAAGAGCGTTACCGGATGTCCACTCTCCTTCATGCGTGCTACCGCCTCAACGGCCATGATCCAACGTTTGTCAGGATCAAAACGACCTATCTTGAAGAGGAACAATCGCTTAGGATCATCACGTCGGACAATTGCCCGTAAACGCTGAATTACCTCAGGATCAACAGGATCAAGATGGCGTGCGGGGATACCATTGGGGATAACTAGCGGGTTGACTCCTAGATCCCACATCTTATGCTTCATATATTTGCTTACAGTACACAGCGTCGTAACATAGTTCAAACGTCCCCAATTGACACGATGCAATGACATCAAACTATTAAGATTCCACAACATCAAGACCTTCTGTCGTACACCAAACCAGTGCAACAGATCAGAAGTACGGCACATCACTTCGGCAGTATGCCAGTCCTCACCCATAATTACTACGGCCTTCCCCTCTACCGTAGCAGGACGCACAATCTCATTAAAAATATAATAGGGAACACTCTCATTATAATCATACAGTTTTTGCTCTTCTCCATCATATACACCGTTAGGATAGTATCTGCTAACCCATTGCGACCAGCGTTTGAGTATCAGACGTCCATCCATACGAGCTTCTGTTGATGGTCGATATGGATCGCCAATAAAAATCAAGTGGGTTGTATACCCTTGATTTGCAAGAGCTTCGCTCAACTCGGTGACACGTGTTCCTAAACCACCAGCAGTGGAATAAACATCTGGTCCCTCAAAGCAAAGTAGAACGAACAACGTATTCTCTGGCGATATTGCTCCGTCTAACTTTATCATCTGAATTGCGGCAGAAACTCCTACCTTAATTTAGGTAGGGGATACGTCGCGCTCGAGCGAATTACATCGCGATCGAGCGAACGAAAACGCCGCCTCTCCTTTCGTGGTATCTCCCTTGTAGGATAACGTTTTTGGTGGGAATGCCCAAACCCACACCAGTTTTCCGGTATTATAGGGTTTTGATGATCTGGTAGTACTCATTTAGAATTGCAACGCCGAAGTTCCTACACCTCTGTATGGGAAGAGGACGTTGCTAATTGTAGTATAACACGCCGCACATAACGAACGTGTTCTTAGCAAGAGAGTACATTCTCTCCCATCTGGCATCATCGCACAGGGATAACTCTATCACAGAGCAGGATGCTTTCATTGACCTACGCCATGGTTTTGTGGCGTCCCAGAGAGTACATTCTCTCCCAATTTAACATTCCGTCCGGAAGTCACTCTTTAAATAAACTTCTTTCAATTGGCCTATGACGATCTTGGCGTTCCTATCCGTATCGGCGTCGAGTTTGGCGTCGGCACCAACGTTGGCTCTGGTGTCTGCGTTGGTGTCGGCGTTGGTGTTGGTGCTGGCGTTGTCATCGGTGTTGGTGTTGGTGTTGGCTGTACTACAACGGCAGTGGTGGCAACCACCGGAGGAGGAGACGACATAGAAGGTGAGCCACTCCCCGGGACGTTCGTCACATACAGAGTCACTTGCTGGTTTGGTTGTAGCGGCTGACCTTCATTAGGGTCCACATGCGTCACCGTATCAGGACCTTTATTTGGATCTCGCGGATCATTGGGATCTGATATAACAGTATATCGAATCCCTTCCTTGTCGAGAAGCTGCTTAACATCATTAAGCGACTTTCCAACTAGACCTGCGGGCACCGTCTGGCCGACTGACGAACTAGCCAACTCAACCTGGATCGTATCACCTGGTTTGGCCAGATCCCCCGCCTTTATCGACTGATGTATTACTTTACCAGAGGTAAGGTTGTTCTCTACTACCAATAGGAAGCCTCTCTGCCTTGCCACTGCCTTCGCTTGCGTATAGTCCAGATTAATAAGATCAGGAACCTGCACACTCCCAGAAACCGTAGATGATGGTACTTGAGTCTTCAATCCAGGCAAAGACACGAAATTGAGTTCGCCAGCCAGATAAATACTAAAACCTAATAATAGCAATGTAGCAATTAAAATAAAAATAGTTATAATATTTGCAATATGCGATTCACGATCTCCATATGTTCCTTCTGAGTGTGCAGAGAGAGCCCCCTTGGGAATAGGACGCGTCGTCGATGGAGCGTCGACGCTCGCAGGCGCTCCCTGAAAGACCTGTCTCGGCTCCATCTGCGTCGTCATTGCAGCAGGATCACTAGATAAAGGGCCAAGGGCCTGATCGGGAACAGCATTAGAATGACGCTCCGCTCCAACAGCATTTTCAGACGCAACTGGGGAGTTAAAAGCTGGCGGGACACCATGATTAGGAACAGCCGTTGGGTGAATTTTGGGGCCATGACCATTTGTGGGAGGAGATGATGCACCAGTAGGAGTGGCAGGAAGTGCTACAACTCCCTCCTGTTCACCCAGCAATTCAAGCGCACGAGCCAGTAAAGTCCCATTGCGGTAACGCATCTCGGGGACCTTCTCCAGACAACGCAGGATAATCTCTTCCAATGCAGGGGGAATATTTGGATTCAGTTGACTAGGGGCCAGGGGCGCATCCTGAATATGCTGCATAGCTACAGCAACTGGAGTATCGCCTTCAAAGGGAGTACGACCTGTGAGCATCTCATACATCACAATACCAAGAGCATACACATCGGCAGCAGGATTAACAATCTCTCCCTGTGCCTGCTCAGGTGCGTAGTATTGCACAGTCCCCAGAGTCATACCAGTAGTTGTCAGGCGTTCGGCATTAATATCCTTATAGACACTGGCAATACCGAAGTCAGTAAGCTTAATCGAACCATCATGTCCCACTAAAATATTTTGTGGCTTGACATCGCGGTGAACAATCTGACGACGGTGTGCTGCCCCCAAACCTAACGCAACATCATGCGTAATGATAACTGCACGGTCAACAGCAAGGACTCCACGTGAGCGCAAATAGCGGCGCAGGTCCATTCCTTCGACAAGTTCCATTACGATGAAATAGTTGCCTTCACTTTGACCATAGTCATAGACCTGCACAATATTGGGATGCTGCAATGAAGATGCCGCCTTTGCTTCACGCTGAAAGCGTGTTACAAACTTTGGGTCAGTGCTATAGACCTCTCGCAACACTTTGATCGCTACAACGCGATCCATACGCATATCATGGCCTCGATAGATCGTTGCCATACCGCCACGACCTATGGCTTCTTGTAACTGGTATCGCTCACCCAAAACTTCGATTTGCATAGTTCCCCGCACTGTAGGACGGCTGGTAAATAGCGATTTTCTGTAAGCTTGTTTCGCATCGCGCCACTATTGTAACTTATTCTCCACCAGAATGGAACACTCTATACGAAAATAGGAGAATCTTATCTCTGTCCTTAAGATTCGCTTCTTAAGAGGGCCTTCTTGGTTCGCCAAGAGGTTTCGACAGCTCGGCTGACAGCTTATCCTCTCTCAACTGCTTCCTTTGCCCCTTCATAGGCCATTTCCCTATTCTTCCGGCTACATATAGCATACCTAATCTGCTTGCAGAAGGGAAGAACTCTTCACTACTAATAGACGTATACAACCACCTTTTTCGTAACGCTTCAGTACCTTTTTCAAACCGTTTTGATGGCCCTTTTGTGCATACTCATCAATGATGATTAGGAAGAGTGAGAATTTAATCCACTTTTATTTGGAGATCTCATTACTTAGCTGCTTATCATGTCATCTCAGGAAAACTCCCAAGCAAGGGTATAGAGGATTGCAGTTTAGGGCTTGATACAACGGTACTATAACCACTTGCCACATAGAAAAAATAAAGATAAACTATCTGTATGCAAGCACAACGATTTTTCTTAATTGTCTGCTGTTTCATTTTGCTCTCCTGCAATGCTGGTACGCAGGGGAATGCTCCTGCAAATGCTACCCCTCAAATAACTCCACGATCTAGCATAGCTTCAACACCTCAAGCTACTAGAATGCACACAACAAGAACCTATCCAGTGAAAATTTACTTCTCCAAATCGCCAGAATCATACAGCAACTTCAATAAAGTTTTTCCTGTTGATCGTATTTCACCTACAAGTGGTGTAGCTACCTTTGCTGTTCAGCAACTCATCGCCGGTCCAACGCCATCCGAGAAGAGTTTGGGCTACTTTTCGGACCTCAATCAAATAATGAGTGGTCCCTCGGTTTGCTCCCATGCAGCCTCCATGGAAAATGTGGACTTTACCTTGACCCTGGATAAGAAGGGATTGGAGGATGAACAGGGGACTGCAACGCTCAAATTTTGTCGGATACTCTCCTCTCCTGGTGTAGGAGCAGATGCCCGTATCCAATCTGAAATTGATACAACTCTCAAGCAATTCGCCAACATCAAAAAGGTGGTTCTTCTTACAAAGGATGGTCACTGCTTTGGAGATGAAAGCGGAAGAGATCTTTGCCTGCACTAGTAGTGCTCTCTTTTCTGGATGATTAGTTCTCCAAGCTGCCTCAGACTATTAGTGGACATTGGACCCTCTGTGGAATTGCTCCAAGAAAGCTACCGATGGATGGTTTGACTGATATTTTTATTTGTTTTTAATTGCTTTTCCAGATGGTATATGTTATATATCTATAGAAGCAAGATCTTCACATAACCGAGCAAGTGAAAATCCTTTAATTGCTGCGGAAATGGTAGCTTCTTCTTAAAGATTGTTAAACGTAACTGTGTGATTAGGGAGGAAAAGTATGAATCAAGTTCAACCACAAACCACAATTAGAGATATTCGCCAGCATTATGGTATGACCGCACAAGATCTTGCCAAAATGGCAGGTGTTCCTATAAGAATTCCCTACTTGATGGAGATTGGTTGTCCAGTTAGCCATAATGATGCAGCAAAAGTAATGCGGGCTTTATCTTCGCTAACTAAAAGTCATTATCCAGCTAATGCTCAGCCGAAGGCAGCGCAGTGAGGCCTCTCTCATTTCAGGAAGCATATTTAGGTGTCTAGACCTCTCCACCCAATATGAGAGATTAACACGGAGTATAGAGGACGTTGCACCACAATCTTTTATCTTCAAGTCGCAGTGGCTGCGATTCTTGTCTGTTGGATCAATGAAGCTCCAAATCAAGAACCTTCTTAACCTGACGTATCAGGTCCTTTCCTCGCTCATTCCTTTGACATAGACAGCTTTTCTCGCTTTTACCACCAGAAATTTCCCAGACGCAATCCATCTTCCCTTTCTATATCTAGTAGAGTTGATTGTTTGATAAATAAATTCTAGAAAAGGTGTATTTTATACAAAGATGTATAAAATTATAAATTAAATCACTACTCAAATACGAAATAGCTACTGAGTTTGACATAGAAAATATATAAATTATAATCTGATTGCGGATAGCACAATTTAAACTGTACAATCCGATTTATAGTGAAGAGTAATGTTTCCCAAATTGGGAGAAAGGCAGTTCTTCATGAAAACATTTACAGAAAGTTTATTAGAGTGTCCCATTGATGCTGTCGAGTTGACCGATGAGGATTTGGAACAGGTTTCAGGTGGATGCGGGTTTGGATGCTGGGGTGGTTTTGGTTTCTTCCCATTCTGGGGTGGTTTTGGTTTCTTCCCATTCTGGGGGGGCTTTTTCTGGTGAATGTAGGACACTTTGCCACTTCACAGCACTGTTTGTGCAGGCTTGTGGAGTGACTTTTAGTGGACTTCGTAGTCGCTAGTTGGACATGCCGTTTGTTTAGTGATATGCTAGAATCGACCAAATTAGTAGACCCAACACAATTTCTTGTAGAGAGAATGGGCGATCGTTATGATCGCCCTCTCACTTTGAGAG
>CBJMBI010000161.1:0-7946 GCA_966427955.1 uncultured Ktedonobacterales bacterium | reverse complement strand
GACTGAAAGTCTCGTACTCGATAACCGTCAGCAAATCGCTGTAAGCGTTTATCACGGTATTGTGGTGGTTTGTCGTTCGCCATACCTTGACTATAGCACAGTATACACTGTACGTCAAACGTATAAATTCACTAGCTGCTTCCCTAATATATGTGGGTATCGCCAAAAGTTGACTATAGTTGCCCTTGCTAAGGATGAGTTTTTAAAGAAAGTCAAGAAAAAAACATAAAAAATTATCAAAAAATAGTAAACCTTAATATTTTAGTAGTTCCCCATCACGCTGCATGTGATGGGGAGTAATGAATACCATCCGCAATTCGCCGGGCAAGTGCAAACGTTCTTCATTGAGAGCATAGAGCCTCAAAATGCGACTGGTAATTCCTGCAATCCATGTATCAGCAGGCCAGGTCGCCAGCGCAGTTCTTCCGGTTGCACCTTCAAATGCAGGTCTGGTAAACGGCGCACCAGGGTCAAGAGCGCGACCTGGCCCTCCAGGCGTGCCAGCGGAGCACCCAGACAATAGTGAATGCCCTTCCCGAAGGCAAGATGCTCGTTCTCCTCACGCGTAATATCCAGTTCTTCGGGAGCAGAAAAGCGCTCTGGGTCAGTATTGGCCGCCATCAGCGAAATCCACACTAGATCACCTTTAGCAATGACCGTGCCGTGCATCTCTATATTCTCGCTGGCCCAGCGTCCCGTCCCAACCATGACGGGGGAAGTATAGCGCAATATTTCCTCGACAGCCGTTCTCACCAGCGAAGGATCGGCCTGCAATTGGTGCCATTGGTCCGGATGCTGCAATAGCTCTAATACACCATTCCCAATCAAATTGACTGTTGTCTCATGTCCGGCAACAAGCAGCAGGAAAATCATTGAGATCAGTTCATTCTCTGAAAGCTTATCACCAGCCTCCTCAACGCGCACGAGCTGACTGACCAGGCGATCATCGGGTCGTTCCCGTTTCTCTTTAATCAATGCTTGTAGGTAATGCACAAACTCCCCCAGCTCAGGCAGTTCTTCAGTATCCTCTTGAAACAGACCAGAGCGGTCCACGAAGGCATTGCTCCACACGCGGAACTTCTGCCGATCCTCTACAGGAACGCCTAGCATCTCGCAGATGACGGTGATGGGCAATGGAAAGGCAAAATCGCTGATGAGATCCATCTGTCCCTGCGATTGTACCTGATCCAGTAGCTCATCCGTAATCTGCTGGACGCGCGGGCGCAACTGCTCAATCATGCGCGGAGTAAACACTTTGGAGACTAGGCGGCGCAGACGTGTATGATCGGGCGGATCAGAGGATAACATATGAAATCTGATCATACTCAGTGCATCTGAACGGGATATGAAGCTCGCTGCGCTTTCTGGCGGGAGGACACGGCGAATATCTTTGACGATGCGCGGATCTTTGATGATCGCCAGCACATCATCATAGCGCGTTACCATCCAGGCATGCTTCCCATTGGGTATCTCAAAACGATACAATGGTGCAGTTGTGCGCAGCTCCTTCAAAACAGGAAAAGGATTTTGCTTGAGGTCTGGAGATGTAAAGTCTCTCATTGTGTAGTGTGACACGCTCTTATCCTTTCATTTTTTCTGTATATCGTAGCGACAAGTTGTTGCAAAGGTATCAGCTTGTTACAATAGACAGTGTAGCCTGGACTATAACACGAGGCAAGCATCAATTATTGTCTCTTGTTACTTATGCAACAAAGAGGAAAAAATGTCGCACGAAGAACAGATAGACTTGCGCATTCGGCGCACCCATAAATTCTTGCAAGAAGCGATGATTGAACTGATTACAGAGAAAGGTTTCGATGCCATCACGGTGGGCGATATTGCCCAACGTGCTATGATCAACCGGGCCACGTTCTACCGCCATTATCAGGATAAATACGATCTGGTGGCAAAGATCTTTGAGGAAACAGCGAATCAACTTGTGGAGAATATGAAGCCCCTCCACAAAGACACTCGCCATATTGATAGTGAGAACCCACCAGAGATCTGGATACAGTTATTTGAGCATGTCGCTGAAAATGCCCGGCTGTACAGAGCTATGCTGGGGAAAAACGGCAGTTCGTGGTTTGCAGCCAGG
Source organism: uncultured Ktedonobacterales bacterium (assembly GCA_966427955.1). Taxonomy (GTDB): domain Bacteria; phylum Chloroflexota; class Ktedonobacteria; order Ktedonobacterales; family Ktedonobacteraceae; genus DASYAN01. The sequence goes on along the minus strand of CBJMBI010000161.1, from coordinate 5,851 downwards.
ATGCGTGGGCATGCCATAAAGCTCATCCTTGAGCGAGAGAAACAGCGTGAACAACATGTGGGACCCAGGCAACAGATCAATCCAGCAATGCCCCAGGAACTACCTGTCATGCAACTATCACATGTGCTGATTGGCACAATCGTCTGGTGGCTGGAGAGCGAAAAGAGCTATACTCCCAGACAAATAGCGATCTGGTTTCTCCGCTTTGCGTTTCATGGATATATCTATACATGCGGTTATGAGACTCCTACGCCATCTAAGGAGCACGACGAAGAGCGTAGCAGAGAGAACACTAATGCTCGCTCTTCGATGAGCTCCAGAGAGATCAGTGAGAAGGGCAAATAGAGGCAGATAAGCTAACTTGAGCACATGCTCTTAATCACCAACACCTAGAGTAACTTCGACCGGAGCGTCTACAGCTGGCAAGTAGAAACTAAAGGTAGCTCCTTCGTTAGGAACACTTTTCTCTAGCCAAAGCTTGCCATCCATCGCTTCGGCAAAGCGGCGAGAAATATAGAGTCCCAATCCAGAACCACGTACGGGAGTCGTTAACGAGCGGGGAGCACGTACAAACTTGTCAAAGATATGCAGTTGATCTTCAGGCATGACACCTGGTCCCTGATCTATGATGCGGACTAAGACGACCTCACTCTCTCCTTTCTCAACTAGCAAAGCATGGTCTATCTGGTCCTTGGACAAGTATTGTTCTACTTGAGAAAGCACCATCTTGTGGGCCGAAACGGTGATAGTGGTCTGGGGGAGCGAATATTTGATGGCATTGTCTAACAAATTGGTCAATATCTGGCGAACACGTGGAGCATCTCCAATAATCCAGAGATCTTGTGCTATATCTAGAACGATCTCATGCCCATTCTTAAGCGAGAGCATAGTTATTGCAATTTCAGCAGCTGCATATAGCTGGACTGGCTCAAGATGTAAATCCTGCATTTTATCGCTTGCACCAATCTGAGCCGCCTCTGTCATATTCGATACCAGGTCACTAAGCTGTTGTGCAGCTACTGAGATCTGTGTGGCAAAGCGCAATATTTGCTGAGGTGTCGCACGGGAAGCCTGACGTTTTAAGCGGCCTGCATAGCCATGGATCGCAGTCAGAGGAGTACGCAATTCATGTGAGGCCGTTACCAGGAACTCATCCTTGAGCTTGCTCATACGCTCAAGTTCGGCATAGGCTTCCTCTCGCTGAGCAAAGAGTTGAGCATTGCGTATAGCACTCGCCGCTTGTGTCGAGATAGCCAACAGTGTCCCAACTTCTTTAGGACGGAATGGACCATTGCTACGCACACCAACGCCGAGGAAACCGAGAAATTCTGTCTGATAGTTCATTGGAATAACTAACATCGAGTGAATACCCGTCTCTCGCAGGAAGATTGCGCCTGCTTCATTACTCCCCTGCGCCAATTCCTCCAACTCAGGTGGATTGAGATAGAAGAAACCAACATCCATCTGCTTGCGCAAGGGGTCCTTGAAGGGCACCTCGATCTGCGTGATCAGTTGATCCGGCTCATCTTTACGAGGGGGGGTCAATTCAGGCATACCACTGCCATCATCAATCATCTGGACACTAGAAGGAGCATAGAGAGCTTGGGCCGTTAGTACCTCTGGTGAGGTACTGGGCTGCAAAAATACACAAAGCTCGGCTTTGAGCATCTTGGCAGCCGATTCTACGAGGTTATTGAGCAGCTTGGTTACATTCAAAACCGAACTGATGGATTGCAATGCACTATTGATTTCCGCCAGATCAGCCTCGCGTTGATTGGCTTCTTGCAGAATTTGGCGGTCGCGCTCATAGAGCCTCGCATTCTCGATATTGACTGCCACGATCTGCGCCATAGTTTCCAATACTTGGATCTCCTCCGGACGATAGGCATTGGGACGTTTACTAGTGATACTAAGCGCTCCTACTACCCGCGAAAACATCTTCATCGGTAGTAATAGGAACGACTCAGCCTGACGCTGATCACCACATACACCAGTCAGCAATTCATGATATTCTTGCGCCTTTTGGAGATCCCGAGCTGGTGAGAACGATAATGCACCTTTCTCGTGCTGGATAACACGCCACCAGACCGGGCGTTCTTCCTTGAGGCGTACCAAAGGGCGCTCCGTTAAACCTTCAATACATTGCCCATCACGGATTGCAAAAACATCATAGAGACGATTCAAATCACGATCATAGATAGTCAATAGCATACTACAAACATCAACTACACGTACTGTAAATTGATGTACACTATTGACCAGATCTACGAGCTGTACTGAACTAGGAAAGACTGCACTTAGAGTTTTTAAGAGCTGAAGATACTCAGCAGTACGTCGCTGGGTACGCTGCAAATAATGGTTTTGTATATAGAGCGCAATAAGCTCAGTATACTGCAATACCTGAGTACGCTGTTTATTGAAATCTGGTCCGCCGGAAGCAAACTGGTAAAGGATAACAACACCAAGCACTTTAAGCTCACTATACCTATTATGGACCTCTCCAATCAATGGTGCTTCACGAATTGGAACGGCTAAATAAGCAGTAGGCGTTCTATCAATCAGGCATTTTGCCATATGATTAGCACGAAAAAATGTTATATAATCTTCATGGCTTAAGACAAATACCTCATTTCTATGCCAGGTATGACCAATCAGGTCCTGCCCACGCGGATAGTAGGTACCAACGGCAAAGAGTTCACACAGCTCCGGTGAGACATCTTCGATCTCCGTAGTCAGTGGGATAGTAGGTACTGACTGAGCCTTTTCAGAGTAAGTGAAAGTAGAAGAATTTAAATCATGAAGATTAACAGTCACGCGACGACTCTGCCGTTTGAGACCATTAGGATCGTGGTTAAGTCTGTGCATCGGGATGGCAGGAACAGGAACTGAGGTAGTGCATAATCGTACATGAGCCTGTATCCGCATCTGTCCGATGCTCTCATCAAACAAAGCAATACAAGCTCCTTGAGCACCAAATTGCAGGATCATCTGTCTCAGAAAATGTTTGAGCAGAGACAGAAGACATCTTTCATCAGTATCATCAGACTCCGATCCGCCCCAGATAGAGGTATGCATTGACAACTCCTCTTCTATAGACGAAAGCACCAGGAAACACCAGTGATAGCGCTAATAGCTCCGATGGGTACAAAGACCCATCATAGATATTTTAGCATACCACATAATTGATATATAATTCAACAAATTTGCGTTACAATTGCAAGGTAGTCAAATTGCTACAGCTAAAGCTAATCATGAAGATAGCATTGCTGAGGCAGATGCGTCTCACCGATGAGATGTTGTAGCCTACGCTGATTGCTTCCGCTGTTTGATGAGAAACCAGAATGCTCCTGTGCTGATCAGGAGCAGAGGAGCACATATGCCAAGGATAAAAAACCACTTGCTTATTTTGACATTTAGGCTCTCTGCATTTGACAGATGAATAGTAATTACTACAGGTATTGCTGCTCCTCCAGTAGTAGCTACGGTGGTAGGATATACCTTTACTGGAGTCTTGACAGATTCGGAGGATGCAGGCTTCACCTTTGCCGAGGGACTCAAGAGCACCGAATTTGTCGGCGCTGGTGTCACTTGTACAGTTGATGTCGATGTCGCCTGTGGTGATGGTGTAGGAGTTGGCGTTGGTGTAGGAGTCGACAAGACATCTACGCTTAGCCCTGGTAATAGACCAATCTCGGGTAGGGACTTCGAACTGGTGGCATAAGACGTCTCAACGCTTGCTATAAAGCAGATCCATGACAAGAGTAAGCTTACAGAAGAAAGTAAGCCTATTTTGAGAAGCTTTTGCATAACACCCCCCATGATTTTTTTGATACGTTATCCATTTCCCCATACACCAAAGCTTCTTCGTGACATCTCCCCAAGGCTTTTACCAGGGGTTTTACGCGGCGGTGATAATTCCCACTCTAGTCTAGGCCTCTCTGATGGTATGTGTCAAGCAAAGTAGAAAGATGTCCTAGCAAGCAACTATGAGAAGGAGCGCAACTTGATGGTGAAAGCCTATGCGAATATCTTCCTATTTGACAAGTCTTCTCCTGTCAGGCTATGATGCTACTAACTAAGGAATATAGTTGCAAAGACGGTAAAAGTTGCTGGCACATGCAAAAAGGTGCCACACATGGGAGGAGCTAACTAATGTCAGAAACCACTGCCAATGGCACGATATTTCATACCTATACGCTCAAGAATGGTCTACAAATTGTCGGTCAGCCAATGCCCGATTTTGAATCCGTCGCGGTGTCATTCTATGTTCGTACAGGATCACGCGATGAATATGATCCAGCAATCGCTGGCGTATCCCACTTTTTAGAGCACATGGTTTTTAAAGGTACTAGAACCCTCGATTGGCAAGAAATCACTCTGGCCTTTAACAAAATTGGGGCCGAGATCAATGCCTTTACTTCGCATGAAGCAACGGTCTTCTATGCTCGCGTGCTTGGCGAGTACTTGGACCGTGCAGTCGAACTTCTCAGCGATATGATCTATCCACGTCTGGACGAAAGCGATTTTCAGACAGAGAAAGAGGTGATTATCAATGAGATCGCACGTTCGGAGGATCAACCATACAATATTACATATCGCCGCATGATGCGGACTTACTTCGGCAATCACCCTCTGGGACATGATGTGCTAGGCTCTCGCCAGAGTATCCAAGATATGCACATTGAGCAAATGCGCGATTATTGGAAGAGGCGCTATGTTGCTAACAATATCATTCTCTCTGTTGCAGGCAACTTCGACTGGGATCACATGATAGAGCTTGCAGAAAAATACTGTAGCACATGGCAAACTGGTAATACAGGACGCGATGTGTCACACTATGAGCCAAATCAGTCAATCAATCATGTCATGGTCGACGAGAATCTCAAACAGCAGATTATGATTATTGCTATGCCCTCTGTCTCTGTTAATGACTCCGATTACTATGCAGCCATATTAGGAGGTAGCATTCTGGGAGATAGCGATGGTTCACGTCTCTACTGGAATATCCACCAGCGAGGTCTGGCGGAGTCGGCTAGTGCAGGTGTGTGGGCAATGGAAGGTACCGGGTTGATGCTCATGGAAGCCAATGCGACTCCGGAGAATGCGCCACGCGTATTGAAGCTGTTGCGTGAAGAACTGGATAATATCCTTGAACAGGGTGTCTATGAGGATGAACTGCGCCGTGCTAAAGACAAATGGATCAGTTCAATCGTGCTTAGCAGCGAGTCAACCTTCTCGCGTATGAGATCACTGGCCAACGACTGGGTGACTGAGGGACGTCTGATCAGTGTTGAGGAGGAGATCGAGCGCATTGAGAAAGTGACCACTGATGACGTGATACGCTCCTTACAACGCTTCCCCATGCGTAACAAGCAGGTCCTTACAACACTAGGTCCGCTCAGTGAGGCCGAATTGCTAGCATAGAAAATCTCGCTCTGTCAGACTCCCGAAGCAGTCTGATGACTTCTCACACCATTGGGGAGGGGTATGACAATACCTTTCCCCGTGTTTATGTCACTTTTTGTATAAAATATCAAATAGATGATGCATCCTCTATAAGCACGCCATTTGCATTATTATCAATAAATTCAATGAATTACACTTACTACATGATTTATAGGGGCCCAAATCATTGCGCCCATTGAGATGGAATAATGCTATGCAAAAAGATGACACGTACACAAATATAATATTAACATTAAATATCTAATTTGAGAGAAAGTCAAGTGAAAATTGTCCCTCTTTCCCCCCAAAAATTGTTCTTCCCATTGAGTACAATCTTTAGTGGATACTCATTCTGTTCCATTTGGACAGAGGATACCACTCAGAAATCACTCAAACAGAGTTTATC
>CBJMBI010000160.1:0-7960 GCA_966427955.1 uncultured Ktedonobacterales bacterium | reverse complement strand
ACTATCGATATACTCAATGAAATCTGAAAAATTTCTCACCGCAGATATTCTGGTGATTAAGTTGAGTCAAGGTAGAAAATCTATCCAGGGAGGGGATTGATGAACAGATCACACGTACCCAGTTGCTCTTTTGTACAGAGATGCCTTTCTTACTTTTTTGCTCCTCTCATTCTTTGTACACTAGTACAAGTTGGATTAGTCTGGCCAAATATTGCCTATGGGGATACTGCTAATCCAAATCTTCGCAATCTAAAGATTCATACTCTGGGCTCCGCCAATAATCCAGCGCATTTTGAGCAATATGTGAAAGTCTCAGACTTGACAGATGGTGGGAGCTTTCAGATACAATGTAGGTATCTCGGTCATAGTAATCAGCCTACTTGGGTGGATTTGAATACACAAGCAGACATGGCACATGGTGTACTTCTAACGTATTACGGTGGCCCATCAGGAAACACAACAGCTTGTAATGATCCTGCAAGCATTGAGACGCCTGAGAACGTATGGCTGACGGTAAAGATACAGATCGCCGCCGATCAGCTAGTTTCCAATCCAGACAACAGTTGTTACTTTGATCCCGATCCTGCCCATGATAAACCCGAAGCCCCCGCTAGCTTGAGTGGCTGTGTCATCCCGTCACGGGTGCTGGACGTGCAATTTTTCTCGCCTGGTGATGCACCAGCTACACCATCGCTTACTGCTGTACCCACTCAGATAGTGAAAGTCATTACACAATGAATACATCTAACACACTGCTTCCAAACTGGCTAATACGTTGCGCAGAGAACTCTCCCGAGCATCTTGCAATACGCTGTGGGGAGGTTAGTTGGTCCTTCGCCCAACTAGATCACCAAGTGACTCGTCTTGCTAGACAACTGGCCACAGTTGGCATACGTGAGGGAAGTTATGTAGCGTTACTTGCGACAAATGGTCTACCTTATGTTGTCACCGTCCACGCTCTCACCCGCCTGGGAGCCATTCTCATCCCTCTCAATACACGTCTGACCATTCAAGAGCTTAGCTGGCAAATACGCGATGTACGTGCATCACATCTTTTGAGTGATATCACTTATGAGAGGATTGCTACGGATATCGCGCAAGCCATTCCCGAACTCATCCAGGGAATTGTGCAGGCAGAGTCCGAAGCTAATGACGTTGTACTCAAAGGTTCTGCTGAAGACCTCACTACTCCATTGCAGACATTGATCGATCTCAACGCAACCCAGGCTATTATGTATACTTCTGGTACAACTGGCAATCCCAAAGGGGTCATGATTACCTACGGGATGCAATGGTGGAATGCAATTGGCTCTGCACTCAATCTAGGCCATCATCACGGGGACCGCTGGCTAGCCTGCCTGCCTCTCTTCCATATTGGGGGCCTCTCTATCCTCTTTCGCAGCGTCATCTATGGTATTAGTGTCATTCTGCACGAAAAATTTGAGCCCGTTGCTGTCAACAGGGCCATTTGCGAGGATCATGTAACGATCATCTCAGTGGTTGCAGTGATGCTTCAGCGCATGCTCGCTGAACTAGATGGTCATGGAAATCGGCAATGTTATCCATCGACTCTCCGGTGTGTCTTGTTGGGCGGGGGACCAGCCCCCTATTCACTCCTTGAGAATTGCGTAGCACGCGCCATCCCTGTTGTGCAAACATATGGGCTGACTGAAGCCTGCTCACAAGCGGTGACACTTCCACCAGCAGATGCATTACGCAAACTTGGCTCAGCAGGTCGACCACTTCCTCAGGTTCAGATCCGCATCATGAACGAGGGCCAACCCGCAGCATCTGGTGAACCGGGGACTATCTACCTTAAAGGTCCCAGCATTACACCAGGATATGCTCATCGCCCCGAAGCTACAGCGGAGGCTATCAAGAATGGCTGGCTCTGTACAGGCGATATTGGCTACCTCGACGAAGAAGGCTATCTCTACGTCCTAGACCGTCGGAGCGACCTGATCATTTCAGGTGGTGAAAATGTCTATCCAGCCGAGATCGAGTCCGTTCTACTCACCCATGCCGATGTAGCTGAGGCAGGTGTCTGTGGACAGCCAGATGCACAATGGGGCCAAGTACCAATTGCTTTTGTATGTCTGCACGCTGACCATACTATTGACCCTGAAGGCCTACTTGCGTATACAGCACAACGCCTAGCTCGCTACAAGAGACCCAGGGCCATCTATATTGTCGATCACCTGCCACGCAACTCAACGGGCAAACTGCTGCGCCGCGAGTTGCCAGGACTACTTGAAAAATCATGCACAGAGAGACAATAGAAACCAGCAGATTAGCACATTGACTGCAATAGCTCAATATATTCTTCAACACTCTTTTCTAGATCAAAAAATTCTCGTGCATAATCAGCACATTTAGCACGATCAATGGCATCTGTTCGCTCGACGGCTGATGCCATCTCAATCAGATTATCTTGTGGAACAACATAGCCGCTAACGCCCTCTACAATCAGTTCGCATGCTGATCCACGATCATACATGATCACAGGAGTTCCTACAGCCATTGCTTCAATGATCGCGTTGCCAAATGGCTCATCCCATTTCACAGGAAAGAGAAGAGCCTGGGCTCGACCCAATTCTTGAAACAGGGTCTGCTGATCAACTAACCCATGATAGGTAACATTAGGATGCGTTTGCAGAAGTGGTCGAATACATTTTTCAAAGTACAAAGTATTGTATGGCTCAGGCACACCATAGATAGATAACTTTCTCCCTAAGTAACTAGCAACCTCAATAGCATCCTCCACTCCTGTATTGGGATCTATCTTCCCGACAAAGGCAAGTGTCCCATCATGAGAAAGACTACGCGGAATAGTTTGAAAATCTAGCCCATTGTAAATGACCCGGCTCACTGGGTAGTATGGCAGCCAAAGCTGGGCCTGGGCATGTGAAAGTGCAACAATTTGCAGCGCAATATCTTCGGTCATGCAAAGGCGGAGTGTCTCATTCAGAGATGGCAGTATGGGAGGAAAATGAAGCGTATGAAGCATTGGAACCTTTACAAGTCCTGAAAGAAAAAAAGGAACTCCTGAGCAAGAATTATTGTGAAGAACATTGATAGAAGGATCTCTCAATACATCTTCAATAGCTCGATACATAATGTTATCTTCATAAGTGTATATGGTTTGCATTTTTTCGTCATGCCTACTGTCTGATTCACGAGGATAGACAAGAGCACTGGCTGAGGCACCACAAGTTCTTATTTCTACCCCTGGTATGACTGATCCCTCACAGGCATAACAGACTACATCTACTTTCTGACTCAGAGCACTTACTAAACGGTGGATCGAGGCCTCTATTCCACCAACAAAGGGTTCAACAATTGGATGCATGAATGGAGAAAGAATAGCAACTTTCATTAACTTTCCTCCTAAAAATCGACCGAGTTTGAATTAACTCTGCCTTTTGGCCTTCAAGATAGCCAGTATGGAAGCCATTTCCTAGGAGGAGAAAGGGACAATTTGGCAACTCCACTTGAGTCCGATACCAAAGTGCCAAAAAATAGAACGAGGCTTGTTCTCTTTTCTACAAGCCTCGTTTCCTTGCTACATAGAGCCTGTGACCCACTCTATGCCTCACACAGGTATAGTGTAGTTGAAGAATGTGAAGAAACTGTTACAGTTTTGTAAAAAACTTTTCAAGGTTGTTTTGGCAGAAGGTGCAGCGTGCCTTCTGCAGCAGCTTCAATATCCTCACGTTTGAAAAGCTGGGGGTGATACTGTGTTTCCCGCCATAATTGGATAAAGTCATCATAATGTTTGCTAGCAGGGTGACCCGACTGCCCCGGAGCATGGATCGAAAGTGAATTGCTGAGATTCCCAAGATCGATAATTTGGCGATAGGATGGAATAGCAATCACCTCTTCTGGGTTAGCAGGTGACACATTCCCCATATTTACAGTATCACCATCACCTCCAGCAGGAAATGGACCTCGGTTTAAAGACTTCTCTAGTGATTTAACTGCACCAAGTGCGTGACGGAAGGTCATCTTGTGAATAAGACCATATTGCCAATGGAGGATATTGCTCCCCAAGCGTTCCCGACAGTCTTCAATCGCAGCATCAAATGCACGCTCTAGGGCAGTATTCCACGAGGTTGGCCCATTAGTGATCACCGAGTTGGCAAACCAATTGTCGTCACGTTCTTTAAGCAGACGAATGAGCAGAGGAACGCTGCGGTTCGCATAACCATTCAGACCCGCTAGAATAGAGGTAGCGATCCCTAAATAGTTTTTGGCAAGTAAACTATCATCGCCAAGCATGCTTTCAAAGACAATATGGGTTAGTTTGCGTAAAAATGTGGTGTAGATAGTTGCTCCAATGCTGTCAGGACCAAGGACATAGTCCCAGGTCTGCAAAATCTCCTGGGCTGCCCTTTTTAACGGTGTATTAACCTTCAGTTCTAAGATATAGGGAACGATTTCAGTTGCTGGAATTGAATACTGATCTGCCTGAATGGTTGCCATGTCGGAGAGAGTTAGTTTACTTTTGCTCGTTAATAAATTGCAGATGCGCTGAGCCCGATAGCCATTGAGCCACTCATGGGTGATATAGTAGGGATAGGTATCATCAACTACACGATTGTTTGCCGTAACAATGAAATGTTGCTCGGGATTGTAGGTCTGGGGTAGTTCATCAAATGGAATGTAACCCATCCATTCATATTCACCCGTCCAGCCAGGCGAGGGAAGGAGAGCCTGTCCACGCGCACGAATGGGGATAGCTCCAGCCATAATATAGCCAATATTGCCCTTACAATCTGCATAGACAAAATTTTGTGGAGGCACATCCCAATCACGCAACGCCTCGCGAAACTGGTCCCAGTTAGTAGCACGATTGAGGTTATAAACCGCTGAGACCATCTTGAATTGTTCGACTGCTGGCCAGCGCAGCGCCATAGGAGGCTGCGCAGCAGTAATGGTCTTGCCATACATTAGTGACGGAGAAGAGCCGCTGGCTTCCGGAGTAGCCGTGATAACAGGGCCATGGCGCGTGATACGCACCTCCTCAATCACAGGAGTATCCCAACCCTTAACTTTGATTTCTTCCTGAATGACTTGAGCCTGTTCCCACTGGCCCATAAATTCGTATTGGCTCGGATCATCAGGATGAAACTTCTCGATATAGAGATCCTCAACATCAGAGATAGCGTTCGTGACACCCCAGGCAATATGCTGGTTGTGTCCGATAATGATACCCGGGGAACCAGGGAAACTAGCTCCAATGACATCAATATCTCCTGCCACGAGATGGCATTCATACCAGATAGAGGGTGCAGCCTGTCCCAAGTGAGGATCATTACACAAAATAGCAGCCCCTGTTTCGGTCATGGTCCCATCGACAACCCAGTTGTTACTACCTCCCAGCATACCAAAACCGCTCAGTTCTTGGATTAGCTCATATTGTTCTAGTAAATCCGCATTAGTTCCATTATATTCGACTCCAGGAGGAACAATCAGCGGATGACGAGGATCATAACCAGCTTCCAATTTAACAGCTCGCTCGACACCTAGTTTGGCAATCAAACGTGCCCGAATCAGCTCAGTTTCCCAGTTCCCGCTTAAACTCCATCCCTGTAATCTCCCCCATAGGATGGTATGAGCAGGCTTCCAGGGCTCAGGAATGATACTCAACAATGTAAATTCAACAGGGATCTGGTGTGAATTGCTCCTAATAAATGCATTAACACCTCTACTATAGGCTTCAAGGATGCGCCGATCCGTGTCTGGAAGCCCTTTTACTTGCTCGGCTGCGATACGATGTAGACCCAGGCGACGACAGAAACGGTCAGTTTCGAGCAGAATGGGACCAAATATTTCGGAGAGCTGTCCAGATCCAATACGACGATTTAGCTCCATCTGCCAGAGGCGTTCCTGAGCATGGATATAGCCCTGCGCAAAATAGAGATCATCTTCGTTACGAGCATAAATGTGAGGTACACCGTAGTGATCAGTGATAATTTCAATCGAGTCGTGCAGTCCATCGAGATGCTGTGTACCATTCTTTTGGGGGACAGGACGTCGCGCGAGTAGAGAATAGGTACCACCCACGAAGCCTGAGAGGCTGACTGCTGTGAGAAATGTTTTTTTCCACCAGGATGTCATAACAAAACTCTCCTTGCGTCCACAGCGACCTGCCGAGAAATTTGATGAGGAGATCTCGGCAGAGCCATCTCTACTAATACAGGTATAGTATATTACCTCCAATCCTACATTGGCAACGGGATTGCCAAGCAAAACTCAGACCAGTTCTGTTCCCCTTGGGGTATCACGAACCTCAAAGCCCAGAGATTTGAGCACTTCGCGGATACGATCTGACTCTTTCCAGTTGCGGCCAGCACGAGCAGCATCACGCTGGCGTACTAATTCGCGCACTTCATCACTTAGCTCACGAGGAGCCTTGGGTACAACCGTATCCAGACGCAAACCAAGCACACGGTCAAAATCCAAGATGAGGCGACGACGCTCGGCTGGCTCAATCTTGCTCGTACGGGCGGCCTCACGCGTGAGGCTCAGTGCAACAGGGAGATCCATGTCGTTATTAATTGCCTTATGGAACGCCTCACGAGTACGCTCTGCCTCCGCAGACCAGACTCCGGTCTCTTCACTCACCGGCAGTTCTGCCAGATCTGAACGCAGGTTATTGAGTGCATTTTGGGCTGCACTGATCGAGTCATCGGTAAAGTTGAGCTTTGAACGATAATGCGCTGTTAAGAGCAGGTAGCGATAAGCCATTGGCTCAATGCCACGTTCCTTAAGTGTACTCAGCAGCAGAACATTCCCAACTGAGCGAGACATTTTGCTATTGCCAAAATCGAGGAATTCGTTGTGAACCCAAAACTGGACAGGCGGTTTCCCAAACGCGCCCTGGCTTTGTGCGATCTCATCTTCATGGTGCGGGAAGACCAGATCAATGCCACCAGTGTGAATATCGAATTGCTCTCCCAGATATTTGGTTGCCATGGCAGAGCACTCAATATGCCAGCCAGGAAAACCAACGCCCCAGGGGCTCGACCAGTTCATCTGTCGCGTCGGCTCACCATACTTCCAAAGAGCAAAATCTTCTACTGCTTGTTTGTCGTCGGCTATTTCCATCTGAACACGCCCATGTCCCCCGGCTCGTAGATTCTCAAGCGTATTACCTGAAAGTGTCCCATAGGCATTAAAGTGGCTAACATCGTAGTAAACATTCCCGTTTGTCACATAGGCCAGACCTCGCTCAACAAGCTTTTCGATTATAGCCAGCATCTCTGGAATGTGGTCCGTGGCCTTGGGCATCTCATGTGGAGGCAAGATATTCATCTCTGCCACATCGCGTAGATACTGCTCAGTATAGGCTGCCGCAATCTCGTATGCTGAGCGTCCAGTCGTGCGAGCCTCATGTTCAATCTTATCTTCACCACTGCGGACATCATCACCCTCATGGAGATGTCCAACATCGGTAATATTGCGAACGAGATAGACATCATAGCCATTGTATTCAAGGATGCGACGTAGCCAGTCCGTCGTAGTAAAGGAGCGCAGATTCCCAATATGAATATCTTTATAGACGGTGGGACCACAGTTATAGATACCAACTCTAGGTGGATTGAGCGGTTTAAACAGATCTCTCCTTCTGGTCAATGTATTATACAAGTAAACAGGCTTTGCTGTAATGGTTGACATACGACTCTCTTTTCTCCTTTAATTCTCAGGTGATGTCAGCTGTTTTGGGATATTGCGTACCAGAATGGACTTTTGTAGCTCAGGTGGAAGACATGTGAGGATGGAAACAATACCCATTGGAGAACACGTCTAGAGGTAACGTTCATAGAGGGTCTGAGCTAGTGTCTCGTGCCTCTATGAACGCTTATACAGGTGCAATACTGCCGATAGATCCTATAGCTCACAACTTTCTCCAACATTTCAGGGATAGATGGTTCTCTTTTATATTAGTATAGCACAG
>CBJMBI010000159.1:0-7990 GCA_966427955.1 uncultured Ktedonobacterales bacterium | reverse complement strand
TCCATCTCAAATATGGTCAGTTGGATCTTGCTGCCGCCGCTTTCCAGGAAGTTCTCACTCTCACGGACGGCCCAAAGCGAGATCCATACTTAATCGCGCAGGCTCAGTACGGATTGGGTAAAATTGCGGCCCTGCGGGGAGATATTGCTGAAGCACGCTGCCTGGGCACAGAGAGCCTGACCACATTTGAAGCGTTGGGGCATCGTAAAACTGAAGAAGTCAAGGAATGGTTACAGAGCCTCGTGCCACAGCAATGACTCCTTCTCATGCTTCTGCAAACTGCTCATTTTTCACTTGAGCATCATCAGTCTCATGCCTGTAGCATGCTATACAGGTATGAGACTGATGATATCCACAGCGATGTCAGCACAGGCACGTTCATCTTGTGTCATATTGTCACCTCTTTGTCATCTTGACAAGGGAGCTGTGATGAAGGTATTGTTGAATATAGGACTATGACTGCAAGTGAGGTATGGACAGCCGAGTGATTCTCCAGTTGACACAATGGCGGGAGCAGATTTTTCTTGACCCGTGGGCCGTCACCATCACAAAGAGTGGCGACCATGGCTTATGGAAGCGTCTCACCAGCGTGTGGTGTTGATTTGGAGAAAGAGTGTCAAGTTCCTCACATGCATGACTCTAATGATATTGAGTAAGTTTAAACATTTTTGAAAATTAAAAGGAGCATTAAATTGGGAAATAATGAATTGAGAAGAAAAGAAATCGTAGAAAGTCAATCAGAGAAGAAAAGTAGTAGCAAGTCACAAGATAGTAGCAGCAAGAGCGAGGATCAGAAACTGAGGAAGTGGGTCGGTGTTGGCTACACAGGGAGAGTTGCCAAAGCTGCTCTTGTAGGGATGGCGACTCTGACAGCAAAGGTGAGTGCAGATACTCCTGCTGGCACAGCTCTGGTGAACCCTGATACTGGCAAGGCAACAGCCCTGCACCCATACTCTGAGGGAGCGCAGAGCTGGCCTCAGAGCGAATTTAACCTCGATCACGTGACGCCAGAAACGCTAGAGCATTTCAGCAAATTCATGAAAAATCCCAAACGCTTCATCCAAGAAATGCAGCAGAGAGAACAAAAACAACAGATGCGGCGGCTTGCGGAGAAGGCTCGAGAAAATCCAGAGGTTCTGGAGGATCTGAGAAAGCTGTTTGAAGAGGTGCCAGAGAAGGTAAAGAATAGGAAGATAGACATCGGGACAGAGCGCCTCACACCGGATCAGATCAATCCAGAGGTCTGGGATAACGTGCGTAGGATGCTGACAGAGCGACGAGAGCTGAATGACAATACGGGTACAACTGTTGTGCTCGTTCACGGCTTCGTTGGCAACGGGCCCTTTATCGGCGACCCGGTCAATTGCCATGGCGGCTACTGGGGTGATGCAATCAATTACCTCAACGGACAAGGCTACTCCGATGTCCGCACTGTGCAATACTACACTAGCGACTCCAACTGTGACGTAGATCTTCACGCCTCTGCCTACCAGAATCTCTGCGATGGCTTCAATCCAGGATCGGAAGGGACCAACAATGAGGACCTCAACCATGTGAGCTGTTTGCTTGCCCAATACCTGAATCAGAACTTTGCAGGAGGGCAGAAGGTGATCCTCGTAGGGCACAGTATGGGAGGAATCGTCATTCGCAACGCCATGCGCCTCGTACAAGAGAATGGTGGACAATTTGGCTTTCCCGACGATATCGGCCATGTGACTGACGCTGTTACTTTTAATACTCCTCATGCTGGTGTTGTTTTTGGTGGAACGGTGGGCGCTTGCGAAGGCTGTACCCAAGTGAACCAACTAACCGCTGGCAGCGATTTTATGAATACCCTGACCTAGAATGCGCAAAACCCGCAAACATCCGCAGGTTTCACACAGTGGACGGTCGTGGGCAGTGAGTGTGATCCAATCGTGGGCTTCCAGGGCAATCCAGGCGGCGCTGCGAACGCGGTTGCGATGGATGCCAGCCATGCTGTCATGTACTCGCAGCCAGACTCCGTAACGTGCTATGATCACAGCAAAGCTTTGCATGACAGGAGCGCGGCCAATGACGCCACGCTCTACTCCTGTGATACAACTCCAGATGTTCCCTGCGGAACGGACTACCAGAACCAAGCTGCCACTGTCACCAATTGGGTAAAAACTACCACTGGCTCCCACGGGCTCCAGACCTTGTACAAGGCGGTGCAACAATGAGAAAGCTGAAACGACTCTGGCTCATTGGGCTAGGGCTCTTATTACTTGTCGTGTGGCTATGGCCTTTCATCTACATTCAATATGCGTTATCACCTCACGAAGACTATTCCGTTCCATTTATTGTGTTTATCATCAATGGAGCATATACTGCGTTTGGCGCCCTTCGCTTTCTGTTCTTTTGGTGGAACTATGTGGGCTATGCAGGATTGGCTCTGATCTTCACCGGGCTGTATCGTCTTGTTCGTCCACTGTTTGAAGAAGACGAAGATGATAACCCTGCGTGAAGGTAGAAGTGTTTGGGCGCATGTCTAGCGATTTCATGCGCTCAAACCATTCCTGGTCCCAAAACCCGCAAACGTCTGCAGGTTTTACACAGTGGCCAGTCGTGGGCAGTGAGTGCGATCAAGTCGTGAATGTACTTGGCAATCCAGACGGTGCAGCAAACGCGATCGCGATGCAAGCTAGTCATGCCATCATGTACACACACGGAGGTACGCCGGATGCCTGCTACGATCATACAGCAGCCTTGGGTGATAGCAGCCCAACGAACGATGCCACACTCTATTCTTGTGATGCAATGACTGTTCTTGGGTGCGGAACGAACTACAAGGATTCTAATGGCAATGCTGTACCTGGCTGGACACTTACAACGTCAGGATTGCGTGGGCTCCAGATCTTATACGAGGCGGTGGGACGTTAAAGATCTAGAGAAACGAGGTGAAACTATGACAGCCGATGAGGTTCCAGATGTTATACGGTTCGGTAGGGTGTTGAAGAAGCTGAAGGGGCTCTGGTTCATTGGGATCGGGTTTTGTATCCTTGTGATATGGTTTTGTCCTCTTTACTTTATAGAAGATCAGTTTGGGTTCCAGTATCCTAAAACAGCGTCTTCAGTAGTCAAAGCAACATTGCATGACATTCCAGATACTTTTCTACAAACCCCGTGGAGTTTTGTGGCGATTGTTGCCTTCATTGTCATCGGCATTGGGATATATCGTCTTGTTCGTTCGCTACAAGAAAGCAGGCGCTGACAAGAGAATGGGCAAGAGGCCGAGGCATTCCGCAGGGTGACGAAGCCCTGCGGAGTGTCAGAGCCCAAGTTTTGCCTTTAGCTTCTTATCATGTTTTCCAAGGAGAACACTGGAATGTGCTATGATCATACGCAAGCCTTGCATGACAGCAGCACGGCTAACGATGCCACGCTCTACTCCTGTGATACCAATCCCAATGTTCCTTGTGGAACGGACTACCAGAACCAAGCTGCCACCGTCACTAATTGGGTGAAAACCACCACTGGCTCCCACGGTCTCCAGACTTTGTACCAGGCGGTGCAACAGTGAGAAAGTTGAAAGGACTGTGGTTTCTTGGCTCAGGGCTCTTATTACTTGTCGTGTGGGAATATGTGTTCTGGCAGCTTTACTTTGCCATACTTTCCCGTGGAGCAACAGCAGACAATCCTTTCCAGATTTTTCTGCTTTCTCTGTACATTGCGGGCAGCACCCTGCTCTACCCCTCAGTGGTTACAATTTTGCCTGCAACGATGTTCACCCTGATTACCATTGGTCTGTTTCGTCTTGTTCGTTCCCTGCTTCCAATCAGGGATGGACAAGAGAAAGAATAAGCTCGAGACACTCCGCTGGGATTCGCAACCCCGGCGGAGTGTCAGTTCCCAAGTTTTTACCTCTAGCTCATCTATCATGTTTTCTGAGGAGAACACCGAAATGTACTATGACCACACGGCAGCCTTGCATGATAACATCCTGACAAATGATGCCACGCTCTACTCCTGTGATACAACTCCAGATGTTCCTTGCGGAACGGACTACCAGAACCAAGCTGCTACTGTCACCAATTGGGTGAAAACCACCGCTGGCTCCCACGGGCTCCAGACCTTGTACAAGGCGGTGCAACAATGAGAAAGCTGAAAGGACTGTGGCTCATTGGGCTTGGGCTCTTTCTGCTCGTTTTATGGGATGCTCTTGTTGTGTGGTTAGCTTATGCAATCAACGAGTCTCCAGAAACGCCAGTGATCACGGTGTTTGTAAGATCATTTTTCGAAGCTTTTGTAAATATATTCACCATGTTCACGATATGGAGCTTATGGCCGATTTCTGGCTTCGCTCTCGTCGCGGTTGGCCTGTTTCGTCTTGTTCGTTCGTTGCGAGAAAGCCGGAAATAACAATGAGAAAGCTGAAACGACTCTGGCTCATTGGACTAGGACTCTTATTACTTGTCGTGTGGCTATGGCCTTTTGTCTACGTGCAATATGCGTTAGCATCTGTCCAGAAAGAGACCATTCCACCGATGACTCTTATTATAAGAACCATTGGTGTCATTCTTTCTGCGTTTGGTGCCCTTAGCGTTTTCTCCTTTTGGTGGAACTATGTGGGCTATGCTGGATTGGCTCTGATCTTCACCGGGCTGTATCGCCTTATTCGTCCGCTGTTTGAAGAATACGAAGATGATACTCCTGCGTGAAGATAGAAGTGTTTGGGCGCATGTCTAGCAATTTCATGCGCTCAAGCCATTCCTGGTCCCAAAATCCGCAAACGTCCGCAGGTTTCACGCAGTGGACAATCGTTGGCAGCGAGTGTGATCTACTTGTGTCACCCGTTAGCGCTATAAGCATGAATGCTGACCAAGCTGTAGTATATTCAACAAGGGGAAAATCTGATAATACGTATGATAATATGTGCTATGATCATGGAGACGCACTCCATGATGGCAATGTCATCAACAATGCTCTTCAATATACTTGCAACACAGACGATCCGGCCAATTCCCCGTGCGGCACAGCTTATGCAAGTACGAGCGGGCCATGGACGGTAGGACAAGGCCCTCGGGGCCTACAGGAATTGTACAATGCCGCTTCAAGCTAACACTCCCACGCCGCACGCACTGCACAGGAGGGACCGGACCTTAATACTATAAAGGAGGATGTGCAATGCCGCTTCAAGCTAACACTCAACGAAAAAGGCGAGGCCTGAAGGCCAATGAGAGCCGCCAGAAAAGAAAGACAATAATGTTTATTACCTCTGGTATCTTTTGCTTACTTTTGTGGATAGCATCTTGGTATTGCATATCTTACTTTTTTTCCTCCTTCAATGACTCTGGTAGAAGCCCACCTCCGTGGTATCAGCCATTGGTCTTTGCCGTGAAGCTCTTGCCAGTCCCGCTTCCGTTCTCGATTATAGCTGAAATAGGTTTCATTCTGATCTTCATTGGCCTGTTTCGCCTTATTCGTTCGCTGCTTCGAAGCAGGCGCTGACAAGAGAATGGGCTTTAGCCTGAGGCTCTCCGCAGGGATTCGCAATCCTACGGAGTGTCAGCGCCCAAATTTTGCCTCCAGCTCTTCTATCATGTTTTCCAAGGAGAACATTGGAATGTGCTATGATCATGGCCGCCAAACGCCGCAATATCTTTGTTGGCGGAAGTGTCCTTGACAACAAATACGAGCTTCAATCCCTGTTCGGCTCCAAACCCAAATGGGCCATCTGGTCAGACTGGGAACTCCAGGACTTATTGGGATCAGCCTCACCACAACAGGCCCATCTGGGAACAGATTAAGCTGCAATCAAAGCACAATCGTCTGATAAGTCACCGAGGCAATGCTTTGTACAATGACCACGGCAACTAGCAATACGGCCCAGTCTAGAGGTGCATTGGGAACATTTCCATTGACTAAATAACCACGTAACAAGTCAACAACATAGCTCAGTGGATTAACCTGCGCAACTACACGTAACCAGTCTGGCATGATTGCTAACGGATAGATGGCATTACTGGCAAAGAAAAGTGGCATTGTGAGCACTTGTCCAATACCCATGAAGCGTTCGCGCGTCTTCACCGTGATAGCGATTAACATCGAGAGGATTGAGAAGAAGCTAGCTCCCACCAAAACCGTTAGCATGGTGCCCACAATTCCTAGTACACTCCACTTGAGTTGGACACCAAGCAGCAAGGCCAATACAAAAATAACAACCACTTGACACAAAGCACGTACACCCGCTCCCAACCCTTTACCTGTTATAAAGCTAGCACGCGGTACTGGCATCACCAGGAACTTCTGCAAGATTCCGGCATCACGCTCCCAGATGATACTAATGCCATTGAAGATTGAGATAAACATCAGAGACTGAGCCAGGATGCCCGGCGTCATGAATGTCAGATAACTTACATTGCCTGTAGGAATGGCATGCAGACGTGAAAGTGCTTCACCGAAGACAGCAAGCCAGAGGGCCGGTTGAACAGCTCGAGTGACTAGTTCAAAGGGATCATGGCGCAGCTTGCGTATCTCAATCTCAGTAATCACCCAGACTCCATGCAGATAGGCGACTAACCAGTCCTTGAGTGTAGGAGGGCGTAAGAGTTCTGCTATGTCTTCGGCTGGTTTAGTTGAAACGGCGAGCCCGCTGGCGAAGCTGTTTGAGTTCACGGTAACTTCCTCCTGATTCTAAGGTATTGCCTGTCACACTTGTAAATACATCTTCCAGAGTGACCCCCGGCTGGTTGAGGCTTGCTTTGAGGTCCGCTGGTGTACCAATAGCGACAATTCGTCCATGATCCATGATTGCGATCCTCTGACAGTAATTATCAGCCTCTTCCATGTAGTGGGTCGTGACAAGTAATGTCATCTTGAATTCCTGACGTAGTGCTTCCACGGTTTCCCAAACAGAGCGTCTAGCTGTCGGGTCAAGACCAACAGTTGGTTCGTCAAGAATGAGGAGACGAGGACGGTTTAAGATAGCCTGACCAATTTCTAGACGGCGGATCATACCACCAGAATAGGTTTGGACCATTTTGTACGCAGCTTGTGTGAGATTGAGTACCTCCAGCACTTCCTCAATGCGTCGCTTGCGTTCTTGGGCAGAGAGACCCAGAAGCTCAGCCATCACTAAAAGATTTTCATAGCCAGTCAGCGACGCATCGGCAGAGAGCGACTGAGGAACATATCCCAGTAAGCGCCGGATAATCGTTTTATTTTGTTGGACATTCAGTCCAGCTATAGACATGACCCCACTAGTAGCAGGGATAAGTGTGATCAGCATACGAATAGTAGTAGTTTTCCCGGCTCCATTAGGGCCAAGAAGTCCAAAGGATTCGCCCTCTTCAATGGAAAAATTAATATGATCTACAGCGGTATACTCACCAAAGCGTTTCTCCAGGTCAACAACTTCGACGATATTGCTCATTTACTATTCATTTCCTCCTGTTGCATGACTAGTAGGGTGTGTTGTTGTCTGCTCGGCAGCTTCAAGTACACGTTCGATAAGTCGTTGCAACTCGTCTTGCTCCTGCTGATTCAATGGTGAAAGCATATGTGAGAGTACCTCGCGACGCTCCTGTTGCCATGCTTCGATCTGCTCAATCCCTTGAGCGGTTAGCACTGCCAGAACGACACGTTCATCACATCCCTCGCCTTGCCTCTCCCGCTTTACTAGACCAGCTTTTTCAAGGCGTTTGCAGGCTGTAGTGATAGAGCTTCCGGTAACGCCCAGTACCTCAGCCAGTTCGCCAATGCTCATTGGCCCTCTCCGATGGAGAAGACGCAGCAGCCAGTATTGTTCCGGCGTGATTTCGGCACGGCGCACCGGATGTGTACAGGCTCGCAGGAGTCGCCATAGGGCCAGTAGATCCTCAACAAGGCGATCCGTTGCCATAAGCTCTTCTTCCTTTACGCATTACTATATTGACAATCAAGTATATTGATAGCATACATTCTCAGATATGGATATGTCAAGATGGAATTTTTTGACATAGAATAGTAGAATTTTGCACACATCAATAGA
>CBJMBI010000158.1:0-8012 GCA_966427955.1 uncultured Ktedonobacterales bacterium | reverse complement strand
TAATAGTAGAGGATGCCTCAGATGTCTGGGAAGATGTAACTGAGAAGCGACGGGTTGCAAAGAGGGAGATAGCAGAGAAAGTCTCAAAACCGGAGGAGGATCTAGCTCAGAAATCGGAAGAGCCCAAGACAGATGTGTCTCATGTATCTAAGCAGCAAGCCGCAGCGCAGAAGCTAGAACCCAAATTTAAGTTCAGCTTCTTACACAGTGCTGCTAGTCTCTTGCAAAGCAGGCTGCGACGGAAGGTCCCTCCTGTGCTTCAATTAACGGCTGTCGAATGTGGAGCTGCCTGTCTGGCTATGATCCTGAGCTATTACGGTCGTCAAACCAGAGTTGCCGAGATTCGTGATGGCTATGGAATTGGTCGTGATGGACTCTCTGCTCTAGATATTATCAAAGCGGCACGCCACTATGGCATGCGTGGGAGAGCGATCTCAATACGTGGGCAGATAGATGATTTGCGTTTTGTCAGCTTTCCCGCCATAGTCTACTGGGAATTTAACCATTTCATGGTGATTGAACGCTGGTCTGCAAAGTATGTCGATGTGATTGATCCCGCTGTAGGACGTAAACGTTTAAGCCGGGAAGAATTCGAATTAGGTTTCACTGGCGTTGTCATTATACTGGAGCCTGGAGAGCAATTTGATCGTCATGCTTATTCTGTTCGAAAACTGACATTGCGTTCCTATGCAGCTCAATATATTAAGCGGGCTCCTATGACACTAGTACAGCTTTTAATATCCTCGTTATGCTTGCAGATTTTTGGCCTAGGTGTTCCTGTCTTAACAAAGGTGATTATTGACCAGATTCTTCCTCTCAATCTGACCTCAATTGTGCCTCTTTTGGGCATTGTCGTGCTAAGCCTGTTCTTAGCACAACTAGTGATACTAGTATTGCGTGCATTCCTTTTGATGTATTTGCAATATCGTATTGATATGTCTGTCTATCCCAGCTTCTTTGATCATCTGTTTATGCTTCCGCTCAAATTCTTCCAACAGCGTTCAACTGGTGATATCCTGATGCGTGTATCGAGTAATAATACCATTCGTGATATTGTCAGTACACAATTTCTCTCAACGGTGCTGGATGGAAGTTTAGTGGTGGTTTACCTCATCATTTTGTTATGGCAGTCATGGTTATTTGCTCTGATTGTGCTTATCCTTGGTATACTCCAGTTTGTCCTCTTGCTAGGAGCCAATAATGAGTATCGCCTACGCTCGGCTCGTGAACTAGAGACGATTGGGAAATCTCAGGGCTATGTGGCTGAAATCTTGGCTGGCATGACGACGGTCAAGGCCGCTGGTGCAGAGCAGCGCGTCTTTCAAAGGTGGTTCAACCTGTTCTGTGATCAATTGAATGCTTCCTTACGTCGAAGCTACCTAGCATCGTTTCTATCCATGTCTATCACTATGCTGCGTATTATCTCTCCACTTCTGTTACTCTGGTTAGGGGTGATTCAGATTCTCAATGGGACTATGCAACTGGGAACGATGATTGCTCTCAATTCTCTGGCGGCGGCTTTCGTAAGTCCATTGACCTCGCTAGCTTCGAGTGCAACTCAACTGCCAATCATTCGTTCACATTTGGAACGCCTCAGCGATGTGATGGAGGCGGATGTCGAGCAAGAGATTCAGCAAGCACAGGAGCCCCCACAACTGACAGGACGCATCCAATTGCAACATGTCAGCTTTAAGTATGATGCCAATGCTTCACCTGTGCTCAAAGATATTACTATCGATATTGCTCAAGGACAGAAGATAGCTATTGTTGGACCAACGGGCTCAGGTAAAAGTACCCTGGGAAAGCTATTGCTTGGACTGTATCTGCCAACGGAAGGGGAGATCCTCTATGATGGCATTCCTTTAAGGACACTCAACTATCAATCGGTGCGCTCTCAATTTGGTGTAATTATGCAGGATGCCAGGATTTTCAGTGGAAGCATTTGGCAGAACATTGCCTTCAATAATCCTGGTATGAATATGGAGAATATTATCAAGGCAGCAAAATTGGCTGCTCTCGATGATGATATTCAGCAGATGCCGATGGGCTATGAGACTTATGTGGCTGAGGCTGGCAATACTCTCTCGGGAGGACAGCGCCAACGTCTAGCGATTGCGCGTGCTTTGGCCAATCGTCCTAGCATTCTCTTGCTTGATGAAGCTACCAGTGCTCTAGACGTGATTACCGAGCGGGTCATCGAGCAAAATCTCAAATCGCTCTCCTGTACACAAATTATCATTGCTCACCGCTTGAGCACGGTCCGTGATGCTGATCTCATTCTGGTTCTCAATCAAGGCTGTATTGTTGAGCGTGGTACTCATGCCGAATTGCTGGAGATGCAGGGCTACTATGCTAAGCTGATACATAATCAACTTTCCCCCGCCTGAGGATTTTTTGTAGGTCTCCAATGCTGCTTTGAAGTCATCTATCCTCTGATGTCAGAACAGCATTGCAAATAAAGAGCATGGCTAAACGGAGTAATCTCATTTAGCCATGCCCTCTTCGCTTTTCTGGTTGCTCCCGGCTTAGACGGTTTCCTCTTGGAGTGTTCGCCCGGTAAACTGGCTGTTATACAGGTCTGCATAGAAGCCAGTTTTCGCTAGTAACTCCTCGTGGGTCCCTTTCTCAATAATAGTTCCATGATTCATGACTAGGATAAGATCGGCGTCTCGAATGGTAGAGAGTCTATGGGCGATCACAAAGCTTGTTCTACCCTTCATTAGTTTGCTCATGGCTTTCTGGATCTGCATCTCTGTCCGAGTATCAACACTACTGGTAGCTTCATCGAGAATGAGGATCTCTGGATCAGCTAGAAATGCCCGAGCAATGGTTAATAACTGCTTTTGTCCCTGTGAGATATTCGCCGCTTCTTCATTCAGAATGGTGTTATAGCCTTCTGGTAGTGTTCGGATAAAGTGGTCGGCGTAGGCTGCTTTTGCTGCTTGAATGATCTCTTCTTCCCTGGCCCCCTCACGACCATATGCAATATTATCACGAATAGTTCCGTTGAAGAGCCAAGTATCCTGGAGAACCATGCCGAATATCCGACGTAAGTCCCCACGTTTGAGTTGGGTAATGTCAACACCGTCAACTAGGATCCGACCACTATTGACTTCATAGAAACGCATCAGGAGATTGACCAGTGTCGTTTTGCCTGCACCAGTTGGGCCAACAATGGCGATCATCTGACCTGGCTGGACTTCAATATTCATGTCCTCCATCAGAATATGATCATCTTTATAGCCAAACTTGACGTGCTGAAACTCAACTGCACCCTGCGGAGCTTCAATCCCTTTGGCATAAGCAACATCTGGTATCTCTTCCTGCTCATCAAGTAGTTTAAAGATACGCTCAGCCGAAGCTATTGCAGATTGAATCATATTGGCAATATTTGCCAATTGGGTTATGGGCATGGAGAATTGTTGAGAGTATTGAATAAACGCTTGTACATCTCCAATGCTGATCATGCCTTGTATGACCATAATGCCACCGGTAACCGCTACAAAGACATAGCCGAGATTGCCAACAAATCGCATGAGAGGCATAAGGATCCCTGAAACGAATTGTGCTTTCCAGCTAGCCTCATAAAGGGTCTCATTGAGATCCGTAAATTTGGCAATGGATTTCTCTTCGTGTCCAAATGCTTTGACAATTTTATGACCCGTATACATTTCCTCAACATGGCCATTAAGTATGCCTAGCGCTTGTTGTTGTCCTCTGAAATGATTTTGTGAGCGTTTGGCGATTCCCATGGTCACAATCAGGCTGAGTGGAAGTGTGAGCATGACAATCAAACTCAGCAGTGGATTGATGATCAGCATCATCGCAATTATGCCGAGAAGGGTGAGTGATGAGCTGATAAGTTGCGTGATGTTCTGCTGGAGTGTAGTGCTGAGATTATCCATATCGTTGACGGCACTGCTGAGAATTTCTCCGTGTGTATGTGAGTCAAAAAACTTGAGTGGTAGACGCGAAAGCTTTTCGTCTACCTCTTTGCGCAGTTGGTAGATAGTTTTTTGAGCTACCTCTGACATTATATATTGCTGAATATACATAAATACGGCACTGATAATGTAGAGTCCAAGTACAATCAGCAAGATGGTTCCAATATAGCCAAAGTCAACTCCTGGAGCAGGCTGGTGCCTGCGGAACGCTATGTATTTTGCCAGGAGACCCTCGAAAAGCTTGGTAGTGGCTAACCCCAGGATTTTGGGACTAACGATGTTAAATACTGTGCCAATAAGTGCTGCTCCAACCACAATCATCAGACGATATTTCTGGGGCCGGAAGTAGCCAAGCAGCCGCTTAAGTGTTCCTTTAAAATCCTTGGCTTTTTCTACTGGCCTGCCCATTGCACCCCAACTTCGGCTCATAGGACCGCCCATAGGCATGGCACTAGGTCTTTGCTCTTTGCGTTCTTGACTCATGCAATTTCCTCCGTGATCTTCTCTGCCGAAAGCTGTGAGGACACAATTTCACTATAGACTTCACAGGTTTTCATCAACTCTTGATGAGTGCCAATGCCCGCAATTTGACCTTCATCTAGTACAATAATTTGATCCGCATCCATAACTGTGCTAACTCGTTGAGCAACGATGAGCATGGTAGCATCATGTGTCTCCCTTTTGAGCGCTGTACGCAGCTTAGCATCAGTTTTAAAGTCCAGCGCCGAGAAGCTATCGTCAAAAATATAAATTTCTGGCTTTCTCACCAGAGCACGCGCAATAGAAAGACGCTGCTTCTGTCCTCCTGATACGTTTGTACCACCCTGGGCAATTATTGAATCAAAGCCAAGTTGCATTTTCGAGATGAATTCAGTCGCCTGTGCGATATCAGCTGCATGGCGTATCTCTTCTTCTGAAGCATCTTCTTTGCCATAACGGATATTCTCACTGATTGTTCCTGAAAACAGAACAGCCTTTTGTGGTACAAACCCAATTTTTGTACGCAGGTATTCCTGAGAGAGTTCGCGGATATCCACACCATCAACTAAAATGTGGCCACTATCGACGTCGTAGAAACGTGGGATTAAGCTAACCAGTGTCGATTTGCCAGCTCCGGTTCCACCAATGATTGCGGTGACCTGACCGGGTTGGGCACTGAAGGAAATATTGGCGAGAGCTGGCTTTTCTGCGCCAGGGTAGCTGAAGGTCACATCCTGAAATTCCACATAGCCTTTCTTTTCGTTAGCTTGCTTCACCTGATCAGCATCTTTGATTTCAGGCTTTATTGCTAGTACTTCATTGATTCTGACTGCAGAGGCTTCAGCACGTGGAAGCATAATAAACATCATCGAGACTATCAGCAGTGAGAACAAAATCTGCATGGCATATTGGAGGAAGGCTATTAGTGCGCCAAGTTGCATGTCTCCGTTATTGATGCGAATACCACCGAACCAGATAATCGCAACACTGGAAAGGTTGAGGACCAGCATCATAATTGGCATGAGTGACGATGTAAGCCTGTTGACTTTGATAGCAACGTCTGTCAGATCAAGGTTGGCCTCATCAAAGCGCTTCTCCTCATGCTTCACGCGATCAAATGCTCGCACTACACGCACACCTGTCAGACCTTCATCGAGAATAAGATTGAGTTTATCTAGCTTGGTCTGCATGATATGGGAGAGTGGGATAGTTTTACTCATCAATATAACAATAGTAATAACGAGGACGGGAATAATCACCACAAAAATCCAGGAGAGACCAACATCCTGATTTAAGGCCATGATGATTCCACCAATGACCGTCATGGGTGCTGCAATCATCATATTCAGAATGATGATGAGGACCTGCTGAACCTGTGTGGTATCATTGGTCGTCCGTGTAATCAGTGAAGCTGTACCTATAGTATTAAACTCATGTAGTGAAAAGTGTTCCACATGAGTAAAAATCTGGGCTCGGACGATTTTTCCCAAACTAGTTGCTATCTGGGAAGAAAGGAAAATTCCTATGATGGTACAGATAGTGCCTCCGATCGCTACTAACAGCATAAAACCGCCAGTTCTCCAGATATATCCAATATCGCTTTTCGCGATCCCATAATCGACAATATCTGCCATGAGATTTGGCAGGTAGAGGTTGGCTATGGATTGTACAAGGGCAAGGACTAGAACAAAAATAAGTGTTATTCGATATGGTTTTAAGAACCGCAACAATTTGATCATGCTTTATCCTCTCCATTCCATAATGCATGCTGAGTAGCATTAGCTTCTTTTTCACTAAAATAGATAAACACTTTAGATAACAGTTCAACTAGCTGGTTGCTTTGTTCCTCCCCTAGGTGCTCAATCAGTCCGTGCATAGAGGCTAATGCAGTATCCATAGCCTGTTGAGTAACCGCTTCACCTTTCGGTGTCAGTTTAACGCCAACCGAGCGACGGTCTATGTTATCAATGTGCCTTTCGATGAGTCCATTCGCTTCAAGACCCTTGAGCAACTGTGTGATAGTAGGAGAAGTCACCTGTAGCTGCCGGCTAATCTCCGACACTTTTATTTCAGGTAAAGTAGCATGAGTACTTTTCTTGATGCAGAACAAAACTCTAATCTCGCTGGGTTTACAATTGGCAATAGGTTGCCGATGCAATTCAAGTCTCTTTAATTGCATCAAAAGTCTTAAAAGTTTGTATTCAGTTGTAATGGTTGCTTTATCCATCATTGGCTCACATCCATTCATACACTGACCCCTCCTCTGAATAGGTTGTCAGATAGATTGTATGCTAAATAATTTGGTAACCTAATTATAAGCGAAAAATGAGGGATTGTCAATGAGGGTGAAGATGTAGGGGAGACTCGTGATTATCGTTATCGGTAGGGAATTTATTGCGTCTGCTTCTACCGATGGTCAGAATGAGTGTCTCTGGTAGAAGGTTCATGTATGGGAAGGGTGAACCAGAAGGTAGCTCCGTGCTCTGGAGTACTTTCAACACCTACTTGTCCCTGTTGCTGGTTGATAAGTTGTTGGCAAAGGTAGAGACCCAGGCCTAGGCCAGTCTGTGACCCGCTTTGAATAGAGGACTGGGGCACCTGGTAAAACCGCTTCCAGATGTGCTGTTGCTGCTCATGAGATAAGCCTGGTCCATGGTCCTGTACCCAGACTCGCACATTTCCAGCCTCAAGTGAGAGGCCGACATCTATGGGCTCGCTGGTAGGGGAAAATTTGAGGGCATTGGTCAGATAATTATGGAGTACCTGTTGGAGGCGATCGTAGTCTGCATAGACTTGAGGCAAGTCTTGTTCGGGCAATTCCAGCGTGATCAGACGGTTGGGATGAGTGGCCTGAGAATTGTGTACGGTTTCAGACACCAGCTTTGCCAGATTACAGAAGGTCAGACGCAATTCTAATTTATTTTCTTGAATGCGTGAACTATCCAATAGATCATTGATCATGCGCTCTTCCATCTGCAATGGGTGTTGGCTGCGAGTGAGCAAATCCTGCACCTTTTCCAGTATACGTTGCTGCTCTGGGAGGAACTCCTCCTTTCGGCTGAGCAAGCGGGTTAGATTACGTTGAGCTAATTGGACATTCCCTTGCAAAGCTGTCAAAGGTGTCTTTAATTCGTGTGTGATCATACTAACAAAGGCTTCACGCTGGGCTTCAAGTTCTTTCTGTTCTGTAATATCCAGGATTGTGCCAACATAACCTCTAAAAGCTCCTTCTGGATCGGAACTGGTGTCTCCATAGACTCGAACCTTCCGGTAAATTCCATCCCAACGACGTAAGCGAAACTTTGCATGATAAGGAGTGTGGGTTCTCACTGCCTCTGTCCAGAGCTTTAAAACCATGCTGCGATCCTCTGGATGGACCGCCCTCACCCACCCATTTCCGCGGCTTTCTTCCAGCGAGAGACCAGTGAATCGGCACCAACTCTCATTCGTATGCACGTTTGCACCATGTGTATCGGACTGCCAGATCATGATAGGAGATTGGCCAGCCAGGATGCGGAAGCGCTCTTCACTTACTTGTAAGGCTTTTTCTGTAAGTTTAAGTTTTTCCTCCGATGATTTACATTCCAA